>JBILGL010000185.1:0-7679 GCA_044351075.1 Isosphaeraceae bacterium
GTTCAAGGTTTCTACCAAGATCCGGGCAGTTCAGGTATTGGGCCAGACGCATGTAATATTCAACTACGGGCATTGGCTCATAACCGGCTGAAGTTCGATTCGGCGGTGAAAGGCGGTCGGTCAGGAGAATCCCGCGGCCGCCACGTGCATAGCCAACACGTTGGCGAATGCCGCTGCGCCAGGCGATGGCAGCAGACCGAAATGAGTTTGGCAGCAGCACTGCTAGATCAGCCTTGAGAGACTTGAGTTGCGCGATCACTGCCTTGGGCTGAATTTCAGAGTTTTTTGAGCGACGATCAAGCAAAATCGTGTGATCGATGGAGTCAAGACCGTCTAGCACAGGGCGAACAACGGGCTTGACGATGGCATGAATGGTGGCCTGCGGAAACCCGGCCCGCAGCGAACGCAGAAGTGGCGTGGCCATAACGGTATCGCCAATTAGGTTAGGGCAGAAAACGACGAGATTCATGCGGCCTCCGTGCAATGATTTCACTTTTTTTTCGCACGTTTTGGCTATTTGGTCAAGGGTATTTATGAAGCAAAACCAGTGATCTTCGCAGTAAGTCATTTCTCCGCAGAATTGAAAATGTTTGACAGTATGAAAAAGTCGGATTAAAATTTCTATGCCCGAAAGGTCATATCGTGATGCTTTTCCCGCCTCATATGAAATCACTGATACTGAGCCTGCCCATGCCTCGCCTCTCGATTATTCTAATGCTTTTTATCACTCAGGCGATTAGTCGCCCGGCTTCGTTATTGGCACAGGCAGAAAACGCGAGCAGGCCGAATGGAGCCGAGGCTGCTGCAAAAGTTCGCGAATTATTAAAGAATCGATGTTATGCATGTCATGGATCACTTGCCCAGAAGGCCGGCCTGCGGCTCGATTCTGTGGAACTGATGAAAAAAGGCGGTGATTCAGGTGCTGTGATCGAACCGGGATCGGCTGATGCAAGCGAGCTTATTGAGCGGATCTCGACGACAGACGCAAAACTTCGAATGCCGCCGGAAGGGCAACCGCTGGATAAGGCAGAGATTGAACTGATCAGCGGCTGGATCAGTGGTGGGGCCCCTGCTCCACCAAATGACAAGCCAGAATCAGACCCTCGCAGCCATTGGGCGTTTCGGCCGCCAGTTAAAGAAAAAATGCCTGCAACAGCCACCAATCCGGTGGACTTTTTCATTGGCCAAGAGCTTGATAAAAAGGGACTGAAGCCAACAGCACTAGCCGATCGGGCGACACTGCTGCGGCGGGCAACGCTTGACCTGACAGGTCTGCCACCCACGCGTGAAGAACTTCTGGCATTTCTGGCCGATGATCGTCCGGATGCATACGTGCGCACGATTGATCGACTACTGGCCAGCAAGGCTTATGGCGAGCGCTGGGCGCGGCACTGGATGGATATCTGGCGATATAGCGACTGGTATGGCCGCCGATATGTGCCTGACGTATGGAACAGTGCGCCACAGGTTTATCGATGGCGAGACTGGATCATCGACAGCCTGAATGCCGACACCGGCTACGACCGAATGATTCAGATGATGCTGGCGGCCGACGAAGTGGCCCCCGGCGACCAGAAAAATCTCGTGGCGACCGGATATATGGCTCGCAACTGGTATGCCCTTAACCCGCATCAGTGGAAGCGAGACATCGTAGAGCACACCGGCAAGGCCTTCTTAGGGCTGACATTCAATTGTGCTCACTGCCACGACCATAAATACGACCCGATCAGGCAGGATGATTATTTCCGCTTCAGGGCCTATTTTGAGCCGATCGAACTGCGGCAGGATCGCTGGCCGGGCGAGGCCGACCCTGGCCCCTTTCAAAAGTACGACTATTCGGTGCTGCGCAAAATTGTGATGATTGGCTCTGTCGGCGTGTATGATGCTAAGCCCGACGCCACTGTGCCGCTTTATCGGGGCGGCGATGAACGCGATATTCGGACAGATCGGGAGCCGGTCGGGCCGGGCCTGCCTGCCCTTCTGGCGAAAAACGAGCAGCCGAAGCCCGTAAAACTGCCTGCTGAAGCCTATTACCCCGGCATGCAGCCCTGGCTGCGAAAAACAGTGATGGAATCGGCCAACACCGAACTAAACGCTGCCAAATCGGCATTACAACAAGCATCAGAGGCTGTTCAGAAAAGCGTTGCCGGTATATCGGGGCTGGTCGATGCCGAGCAGAAAGCCGAAAAAACGACTATTGATCGAACAACAGGCATGAAATCAGCCATGTTGGAAGTGGAAGTCAATTCGCGCAAACTATCGGCGGCCATGGCCCGGCTTGAATCGGCGCGAGCGGAGGTGAGGGCCATTGAGGCCAGAATCGCGGCTGACGATGCGAAATATGCAGCCAGGCCTGATCCGAAACGTGCTGACATCATGAAGATTGCCGCGATTGAAGCGGAATGGCAGGCAGCTATTTACAGTCGTCGCAAAGTGCTGGCAGAAGCGGATCTTTCTGTTAAACAGGCAGAAATGCAAATGTCCACCGCCACCACCGAACCAGCCAAAGCCACAGCCCAAAAGGCTTTAACAACAGCAACGGCTGCTCTCACAAAGGCCAGCACCGACATTACGGCTGCAGCGAAGCAGGCTAAACCGAATGATTACAAGCCACTTTCGCCGGTTTATAACGCCGTGAGTTCAGGCAGACGCAAGAGTCTGGCTGAGAATATGACACGGCGGGATCATCCACTGACGGCGCGGGTGGCGGTAAATCATGTCTGGAACTGGCATTTTGGCCGACCGATCGTTGAATCGGTGACTGATTTCGGCCGAAACGGCAAGCAGCCAAGCCATCCAGCGCTATTGGACTGGCTGGCCGTTGAATTCATGGACCATGGATGGAGCTTTAAGCACCTGCACCGGCTGATTATGCTCTCCGACGCCTATCAGCGTTCTTCAATGGCGGGCGATCATCCCAATAACGTCAAGGCTGACCCGGAAAATCGGATTTACTGGCGGTTTCAGCGGCGTCGGCTTGAGGGTGAATCAATTCGAGACAGTATTCTCGCTGCATCGGGAAGCCTCGATCGTACAGCAGGCGGGCCACCCGTTGAGAATACAGCGGGTGCCGATTCAAAATCACTGCGGCGTACGGTTTATTTCGCCACATATCCAGAATCAGGCGGGCGATCTCAGTTTATGGAGACATTTGATGCACCTGATGCCTGCGATGCTTACAAGCGTACAAGCTCGATCGTGCCGCAGCAGGCCCTGGCGATGGTCAATAGCGACCTGATTCATAGCCAGTCGCAAGTTCTGGCTGCAAAGCTCTGGGCGTCTGCTAAAACGACAGACGGCGATTTGGCGAAATCAAATCAGGCATTTGTACGAATGCTTTTTGAGACATGTCTGAGCCGCCCACCAACGGCCCTTGAAATGGCAACAATTCAGAAGCACTTTGCTGCGACGATCATCACGGGCTCGGCCGAAGAATCAGCCAAAGCACGGGCGGGCCTGGTGCGGGTGATCTTGAATCACGATGATTTTCTGAGCATTCGCTAAAGGAAAGCAGCATGAAAACCAGCCAATTTGATTCACAAACCGGCTTCTGCGGCTGCCACTCGTCGCGCAGGGCCTTTCTGGCCGACTGGGGCATGGGCTTCACCGGACTGGCCATGGGTTCGATGCTCTTTCGCGACGGCGTTTCACGTGCATCAGCGGCTGATTCGACTGGTGGTTATAAGTCACCTGATGGACGCCCGATACATGCGCCCAAAACAAAATCAATCATCTGGATTTTTCTCTCCGGCGGCTACAGCCATATAGAAACATTTGACCCGAAACCGGCCCTGAATAAATATACGGGAATTACGTTTGACAAGACGGGGCTGGAAAACCCGCTGAAAAACCCGCTCCACGACAAACGTTCTCGCAGCGTTGTGGCTTCTGAGATTAATGTTCGCGACAAATATCCGATCATCTATCCGCTTCAGGTCGGTTTCAAGCAATACGGGCAATCAGGTATCGCCGTTTCCGACTGGTGGCCACATCTGGCAGGCTGTGTGGATGACATCGCCTTTGTGCGAAACATGTGGACGACCGATAACGACCACGCGGCCGAAAATCAGATCCACACCGGCCGCCACCGGCTCGACGAAGTTCAGCCTTCCATCGGTGGTTGGGTAACGTATGGCCTTGGCTCGTTAAACGACAATCTTCCCCAGTTTGTCGTATTGGGCGGGCCGACACGATCAGACACACGTCAATCCATTGAGGCGAATTATCTTGGGCCGCAATACGGCGGTGTACCAATTGACCTGAACCCTTCTCTGCCTTTGCCTTATGGCAAGCCGGCAGCGGGCATTTCGGCGGCTGAGCAGAGGCGTGAATTTGAGCTGGCCCGAGAGCTTAACGGGCTTGTGGGTGCGGAATATCCGGAGGACGACAACCTGCGTGCCCGCATTCGCAGCTATGAACTGGCCTATCGCATGCAATCGGCCGTTCCAGAAACGGTTGATCTGGCTCGCGAAAGTGCCGAAACACAGTCGCTTTATGGCCTTGACCAGGAAAATACGAAAATGGCCGGGCAGCGGCTGCTGGCTGCGCGTCGGCTGGTGGAACGTGGCGTGCGGTTTGTGCAGGTCTTTCCGAGTGCTTACGGCGTCTGGGATTCGCACCAGAAGCTCAAGGAAAATCATACGCGGCTTTGTGCGACGGTTGACAAACCTGTTGCTGGGCTTCTCAAAGACCTCAAACGAAGAGGCCTCTGGGATGATGTAACCGTTGTCTTCTGCACTGAATTTGGCCGAACACCGGGGCTGGAACAGCGATCGGGCGGCAAGGATGGCCGCGACCATCACCCCCATGGCTTTACGATCTGGATGGCCGGTGCCGGAATTAAGGGCGGCATGGTCCACGGCGAGACCGACGAGCTTGGCTTTCATGCCCTTGAGCCCGCCCATTATGTGACAGACCTGCACGCCACGGTGCTGCATTTGATGGGCCTCGATGGGCGAAAGCTGGAAGTGCCGGGCCGAAAACGGTTGGAGATTGATCACGGCAAGGTCATCTACGAAATTCTTGCATGAAAATAAACTTGCCTGAAAAGCAAGGGCAGGATTCGTTTTTGAAATTGAAGTCCGTCTCAAATATCACCAATCGCTTGACGATAAAATTGGATTCGTCGAGAGTGGGCATCTTTTCGATTACCTGTTCACTACTTAGAATGATTAAGTAAAGCATGTCAATGATTGGCAGGCACTAAGCGAGCTGACTTGGGACAAGAGGGCATGATGAAAGTCTATCTGGCAAATCCTCGCGGCTTCTGTGCCGGCGTGAACATGGCAATCGAAAGCCTTGATATTGCCCTTAATCATTTTGGTTCTCCAGTTTACGTCTATCATGAAATCGTTCATAACTATCATGTCGTTGCTCGCGCGAAGCGACGAGGGGCTGTTTTTGTTGATTCGATCGACGAAGTGCCCCACGGCTCGGTTTTGCTCTATAGCGCACACGGAGTCAGCCCCGAGATTCGCAGCCAGGCCCGCTCCCGCAACCTAAAAGCCATCGACGCCACCTGCCCGCTCGTCACCAAGGTTCATCTAGAGGCGATTAAATACGCCCGCGACGGTTACACCATCATTTTGATCGGCCATGAAGGGCACGACGAAGTGATTGGCACGATGGGCGAAGCACCAAACTGTATGATTCTGGTGGAGACGCCCGAAGATGTGGACCGGCTCGATATTGGCAGCCCCGATAAAATCGCTTATTTGACTCAGACAACGCTTTCTGTTGACGATGCGAATCGCGTCATCTCTGCCCTTCGGCGAAAGTTCCCACAGATCGCCAACCCGCCCAAAGATGACATTTGTTATGCGACTCAAAACCGGCAGGATGCCGTGCGGGTGCTTGCCCAGCGTGTTGATCTGGTGCTGGTGCTGGGCTCACAAAACAGCTCAAACAGCAAGCGCCTTGCCGAAATTGCCCACAGTCTCGGCCCCCATGCCCATCTGATCGATGGTGTAGAAGAAATCGAGCCAGCATGGCTTAAACAAGTCAATTCCGTGCTGGTCACTGCCGGGGCCAGTGCCCCTGAAGATGTGGTACAGGAAGTACTAGAATACTTGCGTGTGAAGCATCACGCAGAGATCGTCGAAGAAACCGTTCGCGAAGAAGACGTGCATTTTCCCCTGCCCAAGAGCCTGCGGGAACTTGTTCCGGTCGATGCGATCAGCGGCCCCTGAAGTTACAACTGTTTCGCTCTGTCAGAGACATCCTCAACGAGAGTATATGACTTAACTCATATACTTTGAGATAATTCGCCGTGCTTCACTGGCAGGGTCAATTTCAGGGCTCTGACCTGTGTTGCGCTGGCATTGGGTGGCAAGGTCGCGAAGGTGATGCGCCAGGGCTTCTTCCACACGCTGGCTTGTAGCCGTGAGCCGGGCTTCTCTGACATTCGCCAGAACCAGGTCCACATGCCTGCGTTCAATAAATGGGCTGAGCATGTAGCTTTTCAAGGCCATGACAGGCAATTTCATTTTGAAGCTGGCATCTTCATAAACAGTTGTCGTATATGCGCTTGTCTTGGATAGAATCACTCCTTCGCCGGCCATCGCTTTCTGGTGCAGGTAAACTTCCACTGTTTCATTAAAAGCATTGTAGAGCAGCAGCCGATCGCGAGTGGCAGGGTCAGTACGTTCCTGATCAATGATCGGCGTTTCTACACCCGTCGGATACGTGCGAAAAAGCGTCACTGTTCCGCGATTACCGCTATTAAGCACGGTGATATGAGGGTCATTATCCAACCGATTTTTGAGCCTCAGCCGCTGGCTCACGAGATAGCCCAGAAGGGCTTGCAGGCCACGCTTGCCAAAAAGCCGCAGATTGGCCAGAGCCATGAGCACGCCGGTGCCTGAGCGAGTGGTCTCCATCGTGAATTCGCCAGGCTTGTAGTTGCCGAAATGGAAGAGATAAGGCATTGCCGACGAGTCGTGCCGCAGCAGGGTCAGGTCGTTGACGGCATTGCCCGCTTCGTCCCGCCGGTTCTTAAAGAGAACCATGCTCGATAAATAAGGCGAAAAGCCAGTTTTATGGAAGTCGATGCCGATTGAGTCGGCGAGTTTCAAGTCGCGGATGCGCCGTGATGTCATGACAAGCGTGCGATATGTCTCTTCATCATCGGCTTGAAAACCGAGCGGGTCCACGTCCTGATTAGGGCCGAAATAGTCGTTAAATGCGCTCCAAGCCCAGCCGATCACAGCATCGGCATGGATATGCGGCAGGTAGGGAAGCTTGTATTCGGCAGCGAGTTCGTTGCGAATCGCCACAATTTTTTCGAGATTATCCACGCCGAAGTGGTCGGTGGTGCCCATTGTCGCCACAATGCCGCCAATGGCCTTACCTTCGTCAAGGGCCCGTCGTATGGTGTCGCGAAGGGCGTCTGGCTGCATGTCATGAAATTCCGTTGTAGGCACTTTCAAGAGGTTGTTTGTCCCGACACCAAGCCACTGGGCTGCGCTGTATGAGCAATAATGGCCACGTTCGCCTTCAATAAAAACGACCTCACCGCCACGCATGCCCGTTTGCGAGTGGCCCGGCATAGCCTTTTCAAGCCCAACTTTCAGGCCATAAAAGACGGTGCCCGTGCCACCGAAAGTGAACACACCCGAGCTGATCTGCGGATCATAGCCAATCATATCCGAGACCATCGCCGTGACTTCGAGCTCAGCCTG
>JBILGL010000186.1:0-7663 GCA_044351075.1 Isosphaeraceae bacterium
AGCATTTCGCGGCTCATCGCGGTCAAAAAGACCTGTTTGTGCTGCCCCCATAAAGCCCGTCAGAAAAATTAAAATAAAAATCGCCAGCGGCATGCGCCATGAAACGGATGGATCTGTGAACCACCGGAAGAGTTTCGCATGCTTGAATTTGTGCAGCAATTCCATCATCTGGCAGGCCTCCATGCCGCCTCTGGTCAGGCTCGAACCGGAATTCGGACAAAACTGTCTGTTTCCGCAAAAAATCACCTGACTCTTCAATGCTCTGATTGTTAAGATACCAACATTCGAGAAAATCGTTGAGGCCGATCTTTCGATCTGGCCAGAAGCACTGGGAGCCTATGGGGATGGCGCAATTGACCGAAGCCGCTTGCCTGATTGACCAGGGGGCAATGTTCCCAGATCGCACCGGTTTTCGCGGACCTGATGGACGCACAGTGCTCATTGGCTTTAAGCCGGGGGCTTGTTCGATTTATTTCGACGACGAGCCGATTTACCATTTTGACCTCGAAGGCCGCTGGCAGCGTGCATTTCTCGGCGCTGACTCCAACGACCCGACCACACCTGCCAACCTTGCCGGTGTGCCCGGCACCCATTATTTAAAAGCCATGGATACGGCGACGACCAGCCTGCAGCGATTACGCGAAGGCCATGAAATTAAGATCCATCGGAAACGGCTGAATTTCGCTGAAACGGTCGGTCTGGACGACCATATTCGACAAATGTCAATGGATCTGCATCATCAAATTGCAACGCAACAGCTTGAGCCGATTTCACCACCTTCCAGCGGACGCACCGCCGGCCGGTCGGCCAATCTGCCTGAAATCCTCGATTTTCTCGAACGCATTGCCGGCTGGGACACTGCCGCCTGGAGCCGACAGAAAGAGCGATATGAATCGACCTTCGGCATCCTTCCGATGACTCCGCCCAACCTGACCGCGCCCATGGTCTTACAGCCAATTTTGGGTGATGATGGCCAGAATCCCGTCGGCTTTGCCGGGTCTGCAACATCTGAATTTTATTTACGCGACCGAACTGAATTCCACCGCCA
Organism: Isosphaeraceae bacterium; assembly: GCA_044351075.1. Lineage (GTDB taxonomy): Bacteria > Planctomycetota > Planctomycetia > Isosphaerales > Isosphaeraceae > QWQI01. The sequence goes on from JBILGL010000186.1 coordinate 1,049, forward strand.
TCTGCAAAACGTGAAAAATCTCTGGCATCGCCGGCTGCCACAAGCTCGTGGAATTTATCTTGCCGGATCTGATCTGATCCATCAGCCGATGAGTTATGTCCTGGATATACTCAACGAAGTGCAGCAAAATGTGGCCGAATTGACGATTGATTTGCCCGGGCGTCTGATTGATCCTGCTCCCACACCGCAGCGCAGTGATATTCAGATGCTGACTTACCATTTCAGGCCAAATGCAATTTCAGTTGAAATGCTTCGTGAATATGCTCAGCGTGGTCTTTCACACATGACAGTTGCAATTGAATCAGCTTCGCAGGAAGTCCGTAGCCTATACGGCCGAAGTGGCACGGATGCCGAACTCGCCGATTTTCTTACTATACTCAATGAAGCAAAAATAAAAACAAGTATTGTGCTGACGGTCGGAGCAGGCGGAACCTCGCGGCCGGACGACATTGAAACCACGATTTCATTTATCAGAAATCTGCCGATTGCATCCGGCACCATTATTTACTTGATGGATGCGGCAGAAACTGCATCACCTGCCTGGAAAAACCAACATTCCATTTCCGATTCGAATTCGCAAATACTCTACACGCTTTGCGATAAGCTGAATCAGGAATTAAAAGAGCGTAAGATCAGAGCAACTCACTACACTCTTGAAAAAGACTGGCAGTGAGTCGCATTTTTCTTGCAGAGACCGCCTGATTCATGCAAAATCAGGCATACTTGCAGATATCAGGATCCAACACAAAAAAGGCAAATCACGTGAAAAAAATAATATCCATGCCAGCAAAGCTGCTTTTTACCCTGCTTTCAATCATCCCCTTCTCCGCACTTTCGGCCGAAGATCCCGGTATTCGACACACAGCCGTTTTCCCTCGCGAAAAAGGCATTCATAATCATGCGCCATGCGTCACAGAATGCCCCAATGGCGACTTGCTACTGGCCTATTACACCGGCCATGGCGAGAGAAGCTCTGACGACGTTCGCATCGTCGGCCATCGGCTTGTAAAAGGGCAGAAGGAGTGGTCGCCTCGCATGGAATTGGCTGACACGCCCGGCTACCCTGATTGCAACCCCGCCCTTTTCGCGGCGCCCAATGGCGAACTCTGGCTCTGGTATCCCACCATTCTCGACCACCACTGGGAAGGTGCCCTGTTGAAGTATCATGTCAGCAATGACTTCCAGACGGCAGGCAAAGCCCCGGCCTGGTCGCGGGAAGGCGTCGCCCATGTCACGCCAACCGGTTTCGAAAAGCACTTTGCCGACGCCGTGAAGCGACAAAAAGCCGACGCCATTGCTAAAATGGTGCCTCGTTGGAATAAAATTCTCGAAGTGACCACTGACCGTTCCAAACAGGAACTTTACCAGCGGCTCGGCTGGATGCCGCGAGTCCGCCCCATGGTTCTCTCCAACGGCCGATGGCTCCTGCCCCTTTACACCGACACCTACTCAGCCGGGCTCGCCTATTACACCGACGATCAGGGCAAGAGCTGGAAAACATCAGAGCCAATGATCGGCCTGGGTAATATCCAGCCGGCGTTTGTCGAGCGTAAGGATGGCACCGTTGTTGCCTACATGCGTGACAATGGCCCTTTTGAACGAATTCGTGTGGCCGAATCCAAAGACGGCGGTCATTCCTGGTCGGCGGTCACATCAAGCCCTCTGCCAAACCCGGGGGCTGGCGTGGACTGCATCAAGCTCCAAAGTGGTTCATGGCTCATGATTTACAACGACCTTACCGAAGGCCGCTGGAGCCTGGCCCTGAGCCTTTCCGACGATGAAGGCCGCACCTGGCCGGTGACACGGCATGTTGTTCGCAACGAGAAAAAGCAGGGTTCCTACCATTACCCCAGCCTGCTTCAGTCAAAAGACGGCAAAATTCATGTGCTTTATACCGACGGCGGAATTCCTGAGGGTAGTACAATGACCCATGCCGAGACGACAGAAGCCTGGGTGCGCGGCGGGCATCCGACCCCCAGCCCCAAGCCGAACGCTCTCAATACAATTGGCCTGCTGACAGAGAAACCGGCCACTGCCGATCAAAAATAAGACGAATACGTCTGAAAGATCGCAAGTAACAGGCAGTTCAAGGGCTAACACCGCGTGGCGCCCCTTGAAGATCGGTGCCTCTTTGTGCAGAATAACGTCATGTTGCACGGAATAGCTGTCAGCCCAGGTGTGATTGTCGGACGGGTGTTCAAGGTCGAATCGATCTTGCACATCACCGATTCCGTTGCGCTTGATTCACCAGAACAGGCCGGGCCTGAGATCGATCGTTTTGACCGGGCAATCGTACAGGCCGGGCTTGAGCTGGAGAGCATGATTCAGAAGGTGGAATCGCAGATCGGTCGCGAAGAAGCCGCCATTTTTCGCTCACATCTCACCATGGTTCGTGACCCCGGCCTGCGCCAGAAAATGCATTCGCTGATCGAAGGCCAGCAGATCACTGCCATGTCAGCCCTTCAGGGCGTGATGAAGCAATATGTCAGCCGGTTTGAAAATTTTGAGCAGCAGGATTATTTTCGCGAACGGCTTGCCGATCTCCGCGACGTCTTCGGCCGAATTGCTTCTGACCTGATCGGCATCAGCCATCAGGAGCATGCCGGCAAGGTGCCCGAAGGCGGTGATGACCCAATTGTGATCGTCGCCCACGAAATTCTGCCGAGCCAGTCGCTGGCGCTGGGCGAATCCAAAATCGGTGGTATCGTCACCGAGATCGGTGGCGGCACCAGCCACGCTTCAATCCTCTCTCGCAGCCGTGGCATTCCCGCCGTAACCGGTGTGGCCAATATCACGCATGAAGTTGCCAATGGCGATCTGATCATTGTCGATGGCCGCGAAGGTCATGTTCTGCTGCATCCCGACGCCGAAACCACCGCCGCCTATCGCAAGCTTCAGCGCGAATTTTTCACGATCAAAGATAAGCTCATCGGCAATCGCGACCTGCCGGCCGTCTCTGCCGATGGCACCCCCGTTGAGCTGCTGGCCAATATCAACAGCGTGAACGATGCCGCCAATGCCGCCCGCACCGGGGCCATGGGCGTGGGGCTGTTAAGAACGGAATATATCTTCCTCACTCACGCAGACGTGCCCGACGAAGAAGAACAATATCGCCACTATCGCGAGATTGTTGAGGCCATGAACGGCCTGCCCGTCACAATTCGCACACTCGATGTCGGTGGCGATAAATCAGTTCCCTATCTTGGCCGACGTGTCGAGGCCAACCCCTTCATGGGCTGGCGTTCCATACGCCTTGCCTTTGAGCATCCGAAACTTTACGAAACGCAGATCCGTGCCATTCTTCGGGCAGGCGCACATGGCCGCGTTTCCATGCTCTTCCCGATGGTCACGACACTTGAGGAACTTCGCTTTCTCAATCGCATGGTTGACCAATGTAAAAAGGCATTGGCCGCCGAAGGCTTGCCGTTTGGCAACGAAGTGCGAACCGGTGTAATGATTGAAGTGCCGGCTGCGGCGATCTGCATTGACACCCTCCTTCGAGAAACGCAGTTTATCTCAATCGGCTCCAACGATCTGGTTCAATACCTCATGGCAGCCGACAGAGATAACTCCAAGGTTTCTCACCTCTGCGAGCCACTTTCGCCGGCAGTGATCCGTGTCCTGAACATGGTTCTGGAGTCGTCGCGAAAGTCTGGCATACCCGTCACCCTCTGCGGTGAAATGGCAGCCCAGCCCCGCTCATTTCTGGTGCTTTTCGGGCTTGGCCTGCGGAAATTCAGCATGAGCCCAGCCTTTGTTCCAGCCATCAAAACACTGCTCTCGCATGTGACAACCGCTCAGGCTGAGCGATTTGCCCACCATGTCCTTCAATTTAAAACCAGCGAAGAGATTCGCCATTACATGTCAGACCGCCTGCACGAAATCGCGGCTGACTTACAGCTCTTTGATGTCAGTAATTAATCAGTCAAACACATGAGGGCACTTTTTTATGAAATGCTATTCCTGTGATCGTCAACCGATAAGAGCATGCGTGAATTGCGGATCTTTTTACTGCGAAGAGCATGGCCAGTATAACAGCCCTCCTAAATTCCAAGGGAATTGGCCAAATACCAACAGCCTTTGCAGCCAATGTTCGATTAAAAGCAAATCTCAATCCAAAACCGTGGCTCTTGTTTTCTGCATGATCGCAATAGTCGAGTTGCCCATCGGTATTACAATTATGGTTGCAACCGGGAAGTTCATGCCAGGCGGAATTTTCGCGTTACAAAGCATCACTTTCGGTATTGTTGCCTTAATACTGTTTGTTAAACAAATTAAAGCGAATGAAAATCGCCGTCTTTAAATTTCCCTCAGGGTTTCGCTGAAAAAGTCAGCAGAATAACATCAACAAAGAAAGTGGGCTGAATAAATTTAAAGTATTATTCAGCCCCACTGCCAAATCAAACGACGATTCACGATCTGCCAGACGAGATGGAATGATCCAGTCAGCAGATTGTTTTTTCATTTTTCCCCACAATTTCATCAAACGATTTTACATGCCTGACAAAATCGCCCTGAGGCATCTTCGCCAGCTCAAGGCCGACTTTCGGCGGCCTCGGCCCTTTGCCGCTTTTGACTTCACCAAGCGGGAATTTCAGGCCAGTCAGGTCTGTAATACGCGTCAGGCTGACTTCATATACCCGAAATTCAGGTAATTCCAGGGCTTCAAGCTGGTTGAGCAAATCGCCCTGAGAAAGCAGATAGGCCTTTGCCCTGACAGTCGCCTGATTCGTCTCCCGATAATAGATGATTTTCCAGAACTGTCGGGGAATTTTAATATTCCGATAAACCGGGTCGGAATCGCTCAGAACCGGGCCACCCATCACGCTGATCTTCAGATCATTCACATCGATATCCGCAAAAATCGCATCTTCAAGCATGCCCCAGATGCCTTTCGCCCCCGACTGATTAAATTTTGAATGCTGGGGCGTGATATTGGTGAAAAAAAACGAGTCAATATTGGCGGCAGCCGCTTCCGCCGGAGTGCCCCAGACCAGATCGGCCCGCCTCGCAATATGACCTTTGTCAAGACTATTATTTGAATAGAGTTCGTCGCCCACCTGAGAGGTTGCAGGCAGGTTCGGATCCTTGCGAAACGAAATACCAGTCCGGCTGATTTTCTGTATCGCCTTGCCATCAATATTCCAGGCGACCCAGCGGGCAAATTTGCGGCTCTGGCTCATCGCCAGCGAAAAATGGGTGTAATCAAAAACCGTTTTACCGCTAAATTTCAATAAATCATTGCCAATTGTTGAATTTCCAGCCAGCGGCAGTGCCAACTGCGAACCGATAAATCCAGGCAGATACCCTTTCGTCGATGGAGCGGGTAAAACCTTGGGCGGGGCGGGCAAAATCTGTAATTTGTCAAATATCGATGACGCATAGGCCGCCAGGGCATGGTCAGGGCCATCACCTGTTTCACCCGCAAAGTGCATGCCCAGCATCATATCCGTCGGTTTTTTCTTGCTGACAGCCAACCAGGCAGAGCCTGAGTCGCCCCCCTGCGATATCTGGGAACTCTCCGCCGGTCGATCGGGATCAGGCCCAATCTCAAAACAGCCAATCTCCCGTTCACCGGTTAAACCGCCGTAATCCAGCTTCAAAACCACATGAATCCGGTTCACCTGACCATAAGTAACATTCGTCGTTCGGCCTGACTTCACCACTTTGTCGCCAAGTTCAGGCTCGCCCAGCCGACCAACGGCAAGATTCAGCCCCAGAATCTTCGCCTCCAGTGTCCTGTCCTCAATGGTTGCCAGTGCGCAGTCGCCGGCGATGCCAAGATAGCTTCGCTCAAGACTCCCAACCCGATTCTGAGCAGTTCGATTATCGTCGTAAGCTCCAGGCTGAACAATATCGTCGCCGACACTTCCCTCATCACCGTGTAAAACATGCCAGGCTGAAAGTAGATAAGGCTTGCCACTGGCTGAATCATAAACGACGCAGCCCGCCGTTCCCGCCGATATCGAAGGATGGCCGATACTAACCCCCGGCACCACCGGATTAATCGCCACTTTCCGATTCGTTGCCCTGGGCTTGGTTGCTTCCACCTGAATTTCACGAAAACTCTGCTTGTATTTCCGCTCAACGACGTCCGTTGGCACATCCACCCCCGCCACTTTCACCGACTTCGGCAGCAGCGTCGCACCAATCGATTCAAGGGCTTCCGGCTTCACCTTTTGCGACACCGTAAACTGAATCGAAATTTCTTCCGTCGGTTGACCATCCTTCTCCCGATACCCAATCCCGATCGATGTCACATTTTTCTGCTTTAAATATAAACCAGCCTCACGCCTCACAAAATTTTTCAAATCTTCAATGTCAACTTTTTTTCTGGCCATGGCAATTCCCAATACTCCAGCGGATCAACCTGCACCATTACCGCTCATTTCTTTACTATCGTAAAAATACACTATTTTCTGACACGATTCTGAAGTTTCATGAAGTTCTTTGATTACGGTCATTAAACTCCGTTCATTCAGAAAACCGGATATTTCTTTCTCTTTGCTGCTTTTTGGTCGCAATTCCACGACAGAAGGCTAATCCGAAGCGCAAGCTTTGAAGTTGCTCTTTTTGAATTGTCGTTTTGCCGAAATCCAAAGATACGCTGCGATT
>JBILGL010000187.1:0-7659 GCA_044351075.1 Isosphaeraceae bacterium
AGCAAGCTGGGTCGGCAGAGAGCGCCCAGGCCAGATAAGAACCCAGCCGAAAAATAACGATCTTGTGAAAATCGCGCAAGCGAAGCTGTAAGTAATAAAGCTGCAAGGGTTTCTGTCATCGGCTGAGAAGCCTGGCTGAGTAAAACCGGATCAAAGGCTGTAAAAATGCCGGCGATATATCCGGAAACGATTGGTTTATGGGACTTTATCGCAATTTTCTCTGCTGTTTTTATTGCCAGTAGAGTCGTGGCGGCCCCCATGGCTGATTGCACCAGAATGAGGGCGATTCGAAACGGCGCAGCTTCTCCCAGAATTCCGGCAAGTGGGGCTAGAATAAGGGGATAGAGTGGTGGCCGATAGGCTGTGGGGCGGCCGTTGTAAATAAAGCCATCGCCAGCCCAAAGGCTTTTGGCGAATGGAATGTAACGATCCGGATCATTGAGTGGTTTGGAGAGCTGAGCGAACCCGAACGCGAGACGAAGGCTAAAGGCAAGAAAAATAAGGAGCAGCGTCAATTTGTTGATGGAGCGATCAGCGAGCCTCTGTGCATCTGCCGTCATTTCGATTTTGCCGTGGCCTTGGTGAGGTGTGGTTTGGTTGTGTGAGTCGATGGATGATGCGAAAGGTGTCTCTCTTTTGCATCATCAATCAGTCCAAAATATTTATCAAGATGTGATGATTCGGACCATGCCCCTGAACGAAGCGAAAAGCCGTGATTACCGAGCGATTCTCTCAGGTCGTGATCATAAACTAGGCTCAGAATCGCCTGTTCCAGATCATCTTCCGTATCATAGCCCAGCCCGCCGCCTGACATTTCACCCGTTTCGGCAATCGCACCGCCACCGCGATGCACGATCACCGGTGTTTTGACGGCGAATGCCTCAAGCACAACATATCCAAAGGTTTCCGGAAAGAGCGACGGAACGGCGACGGCTTTTGCCCCAGAAAAGAGTCGAACGAGAGCCTTTCGATCACAAAGCCCTTCGAATTTGACATTGGCCATTCCGGAAGCCAGCGTTCGCAGCTCGGCTTCAAACGGACCTGTGCCCGCAATTCGAAGATCGATGTGCGATATGCGCTGCATGATTTTGATCAGGTCCTGAAAACCTTTCATGCGTACAAGTCGGCCGGCAGCGGCAATATAAGGGCGATTCTGAGTATTTGAGCTGTCGTGATTCGCGTTGTTTTCAGGTGCAGGATTTTCCCAGCCATTGGGTAGAAAATAAGGCAAGTGGTGCTGAGGGACCTTGAGTTTGAGATGTGCATGGTGGTTCATGGCATTTCGGGAAGGAAAAATCAGGCCGTCGAGCATCTGAATTTTGCGGTCGATCAGTCCCGTATAACGCCAGTATTGCGGGGGGCGATTGCCTTTCAGGCAGCAGGAAACGCAAGTGCGCTGATCACAGAATTTTTCATCGTTTTTCCACATCAGGTGCATGGGGCAATGGAGCCAGTGCTCATGGGCCGTCATAAGCCGCACCGGTCGATTGGCTGAGTTGCTCTTTCCGCCGAGATCCAGCAAGCCTGGGCCACCGATCAGCGAAAGATTATGAAAATGAATCACATCAGGGCGAACTTGATTGACAATTTTCTCGATTTGCCGTTTTTTCAGCCATGGTCGCCCGGAAACTTGCGTAGCAAGCGGCGAGAGCACGCCCAGGCCACTTTTCAAGGGATGTAAAGTCACCCCCGGGCAAGCTTCATACGAGCGCTCCGGATGATCGCCACGGAGCGATTCAAACGAATCAAGGCAATAGATCACATGCACTTCATGCCCACGCCCGGCCAGGGCACGGGATAATCTTTCCACATAAGCGGCATCTCCACCGAAGCTGTGAGGGCCGAAAAATGTGGTCAGCATGCAGAATTTCATTGCCGGCGATTATCTCATCTGCTTATCTGGCGATTGTCATCTGACTTCTGTTTTTTAGAATCATTTTTCAGGCCGATTATCTCTGTTGCTTTGGATTCTGGATTTTCGGCAGACAATTGATTCGGCTGAAACCGGTTCAGCGCTGAAACGAGCAGGGCAAATGCCAGGGCGACTGCAAAGGCGGGCCGATAAGAGCTGCTCTTGCTTCCGGGCGAAAGCAGGGAGGTGTCAGAAGTTTGTCGGGCAAGGCCATAAACGGCATTGCCGGTGAGAACGGCGATCATGAATGCCACAAAAACCATGGCGCACATGGTGCCCACAAGCCCACGCCAGGCATGCATCGCCAGCACCACCGGCACCGCCAGGAGGATGCACCATGCCAGTATTTTGAAGCCCTCACGCTCACGATGCGTGGCCACGAGGGTGGCAATGTGGATGGAATTAATGGCCAGCAGGGGCACTCGCCAGACGCCAATTGTCAGAAGCGGCCAGGCGTTGTCAAATTCCAGCGTAAAGAGCGTATCAATCACCCATCGGCCGCAGAGGCTGATGACAAGCGTCATGGGAACCATGGCCATCATTGCCCAGATTGTGATTTTACGGATGCCTGCGGCTGAATGACGCTTGCCTGCCGAGCCGCTGCGCACAAGATGGGGCAGCAGCACCTGCTGGAAGATTAAGCCAAATGTAAGAGCCGCCGAGATGATCCGATGTGGTGCCCCATAAAGCCCCACAAGGGCCCATGAATCAATCAGGCCGATGATCATGACATCAATGGAAGCCAGAACGACCTGAGCGAGCTGGATGCCGAGAACATTTCGGCCCTGAGCCAGCACGGCCATGCCGAATCGGCGGGCATGGCGATAGCTGGGGCGGGGCAGGCCAAATTCAAGTGAATATCGGGCCCAGACGATGCTGATACCGAGTGCTTCAGACGCGAACAGAATCAGAGGCACATAGCGTATATCTTCCGCGGTTTTGATCCAGAGACTCACGCCAAGAGCGTAAAGGGCGCTTCTGACGATCAGTGAAAAAGCCACAATTCCCGGCTTTTCTCGCCCTCGAAAGACGTTGTCAAGGCCGAGCGATGTCGTGAGCAAAAGCGAGCCATAGGCAGAGACGAGCCAGACGTCGTTTGGGTCATGAAAGATGAGGCGGGCAAAAAGTGTCAGGCCAGCCCAGAGCCCTAGCGCAATGAGAAACTTGAGCGACACAAAGGCATTGGTGAGCTGGGGCTTGACTCGCCTGCGGCGCGCTACTTCCCGGCAAAAGACAAGCTCAACGCCATCGCGTATGACAAAAATCAGCCAGAAAACGATGTTAAATGAAAATTCAATCCGGCCGTATCCTTCTCTGCCCAGCGTGCGTGCAAGCTGAACGACTACGGCCAGCGAGATCAACCGGCAGATCACTTCGGCGAGGCTGAGAATGGCAAACTGGGAAAAAAGGCGGTAAATCCGATGCGACGAAGAAGCTTCAAAACGCTCGCTTGGTGCGTTTTGTCGGTTTGGTTCTGCCGGCAATGTCGCCGTCTCTGAATCCACCCGAAACCTCCCTGCCCGGGCTTTAACGGTCATTGGCACCAATCGCTTCGTTGCGTCTCAAATCAATGACCGGTCGATATTTTGGACTCATTCGGCCACTTTGTCCAGATCAGTATCAGGTGCCTGAAAATACGATGGTTGCTAGTGTTTTATTAAGCGAGTACTGGTTAAAGATGAATGGTTGAGACGTGATTTGTCATGATTCTTTTTGGAGAAAGCCAAACTGGGTTTGTTATGGAAGAGTGAGTTTGTGGATATTGGGGCGGAGTCGGGGGGCTTGCTGGTCGGTGGCGAAGCGGTTAATTTAGAGGAAAACCTGCCAGCAGGAATCCTGCCTGACATAGCCGAATCACTCATCACTCATCAGATTTTCAGAGAAAAAAAGTCATGAAACGACGCACTTTTGGCTTTTCCGTCCTGGGTGGCCTGTTGGCCGGTCGATTTGGTGTCTCGCGGCTTTCCGCAGCGCCTGACGCAGCCCAGATCAGCAAATGGCTCACAGCCCCGGTGCTTGATAAGGATATCGCCATCGATGAGGTGAGAGCTTATTGCGCCAAGAAAATTCCGAAGATGCCTGCCCTGGGCAAGCCTGAGGACTGGACGAAATTCGTTGCCGAGCACCGCAAAAAAGTGCACGATCAGGTGCTTTTCAAAGGTGCGGCGGCTGGTTGGCGCGATGCCAAGGGGCTGAAGTTTGAGCGGGTGGGCACACTTTCCACCGGTGGCGGCTATCTCTTGACACAGGTTCGGTTTGAAGCCTTGCCGGGGCAATGGATCCCTGCCCTGCTCTATGAGCCGGCCGGGCTTGGTGATAAGAAAGTGCCGGTGCATCTGGCCGTCAATGGGCATGATGCCAAAGGCTATGCAGCCGACTACAAGCAGCAGCGCTGTGTGCATCTGGCACGAAATGGTGTGATCACGCTTTCGCTTGAGTGGTATGGCATGGGGCAGTTTCGCACGCCCGACTATCTGCATCCGATGATCAACACGATTGATCTGACAGGCACATCAGGCATTGCCACTCATTTTCTGGCGATGAAGCGCGGGATCGACGTTTTGCAGGGCTTGGCCAATGCCGACCCTGCCAAGGTGATCGTCTCAGGGCTTTCAGGCGGTGGCTGGCAGACGATTTTCATTTCAAGCCTTGACCCACGAGTGACACTGGCAAACCCGGTGGCCGGCTATTCCAGCTTCCTGACCCGATTGCAGCACGATATGGATCTGGGCGACTGCGAGCAGACGCCGACCGACCTGGCCACCGTGACGGACTATGCCATTATGACGGCCATTCGTGCCCCACAGCCAACCCTCCTGAGCTTTAATGCCAAGGATAACTGCTGCTTCCGGGCCGACCATGCACTGCCGCCACTGGTGGCCGCCGCCAAGCCGGTTTATGAGCTGCTGAAGGCGGGTGACAAACTTGGCACACACATTAATCAAGTGCCGGGCGACCATAACTTTCTGGAAGATAACCGAAAGGCCCTTTACCGCTTTATTGGTCAGCAGCTGCTGGGCAAGTCGGGGGCCGAGCTTGATGCTTTTGCGACGGAGAAGGATACGGCAAAAGAGGTTAAGTCGCAGGATGAGCTGAAGCAGCCGATTCCGGCCGGGCAAAAGAGCCTGCATGCGCTGGCGGCAGAGCTTTCAGCCAGTTTGCCGAAGAATCCGGCCCTGCCAACCGAGAAAAATGCTGCCGAAATTTGGGTGCTGGAAGGGCGGAAGCGGTTGCGGGAAGTCTTACGACTGCCCGAGGCCCCTGCCCCGCTTTATGACACCTTTACGCCGATTGGCGACCGGGAAGTGGCTGGCGGATTTGTGCGTCAGGCAAATCTGGTGCGGGTGGCCGACACGTGGAGCGTGCCATTTGTGGAGATTTTCCCGGAGAAAGGGCAGCCGAAGTCAACCACATTTTTCCTTGCCGACAAGGGCACTGCCGAGCTGGCCGGCGAAATGGGCACGGTTTTGGCGGCCGGGAACCGGGCTGTGGCCTGTTCGCCTTATTACTTCGGCGAGCTCAAGCCATCACACCATAACTATTTGTTTTCGCTGATGCTCTCAACAGTGGGCGACCGCCCGCTGGGGCTTGAAGCGGCTCAGCTTGGTGCGGCAATCGCCATGGATCGAAGTCGCCTGGGCCAGCCGGTGCGGCTGGTGGCCAAGGGGCGGCGGGCAAGCCTGGTGGCGCTGGTGGCGGCGGCTTTGGCTGGCGAAGGGCAACTTACAGAAGTCGTTCTGCACGAATCGCTGGGTAGCCTGAAGCAGGTGATTGAAGAGAAGCTGAGCTACAACGATGCGCCCGAGCTTTTCAGCTTTGGCCTGCTGGAAGCATTTGACATTCGACAGATTGCCGCCATGGCAGCCCCGGCTAAATTGACATTTGCTGGAGCTTCGGATCGGGCTAAGAAGGAGCTGGCCGGGCTTGACGGCTGGTGGAAGCTTCTGGGCACGCCGCATAACCCGATTGGGTGATTTGTGCTGTCAATCAAGTGAGAATGAAAGTGATGGTTGAGATGATTTCACCATCACTTTTTTGTTTGATAGTTATCGAACGTTAGCAGAACTGGCATGGCTGAGACCGAGTCTGCCTTTGCTCAGATTAAAGCTGACGTCAAACAGGGTGAATTTCCAGAGGCCAGTTTTGATATCGATTTTACTGCTGACAGAGCTTGTGCTGCGGCGTTTGGCTACTTGGCGATATAGTCTTTATTTTTCTGGGCTTTGGTTTGATAGATCGTGAAGGCGGGTGCGCCGGTGTTGATCGTCCAAGCCACCTGAGCGGTATGGGTGATGACAGAATGCACTGAATATTTCAGTGGTTGGCCTGATGCCTTGTTGGTACAGGAAAAATCAGCCCTGAATGGCTGAAGTACGGCCCAGGGCGATATCAAAATCGCTCACGGCAGGAACCAGCATGGCCAGCAGGGCAAAACCGTAAATACCGACCGAAACAAGAAATGCGGCGGCAGTGTCGCCATTGATCAGGCTGATGACGCAGTAAAATGTCCAGAAAGGCGTCAGGATCGAGACGATCGCCAGGGCCCTCGACGGGTTTCTTGACCCGAGCGAACCGAAAAGGGCCACGCTGCCCGCGCCGAGGAAAATCAGGAAGCTCAGGAGCTGTCGGCCGAATTCACGGTTGGAGAGAATAATCAGATAGGCGCAGAAAAGGATGCCAATCATCAGGAAAAACATCGTGCCAAGGCTATTCGCCACGGCGGTGCGGCTGTTGGTGTAAGTGATGGCGGCATGAATGCCGAGCATGGCGGCGAAATGCACAAAGAGGAGGTAGTCGATCGTGATAAAGACTGCCGATTCTGAGCCAAGGCGGCCCGTGGAGACCATTGCCCATGTCAGGATGACCGGCGAGAGAATCATTTCCTTCGTGTTATAAAGCACGCCATAGAGCTTGCCATAGATAAACTGCTGAGGGGAAAGCTCTGTGACCAGCAGAAGGTCAAGGGCACCAGTGTCTCGCTCACTTGTCAGGGCCGTTACGCCCTGAGCGTTGACAAGCAGGAGGCTGAGAATGCCCAGCGGGATCAGGGCACGGGTCACACGCCAGGGGTCGGTCTGTGCATCGCCGCCGGTGAAGAGGTAGGCGGCAAAGAGAGCCACAGCCACGAGATAAGCAGCCTTGATCATGAGCGGCTTAGTGCCATAGGCACGGGTGGCAAGCTCGCGCCAGAGAATCGGGTTATTCCATGGTTTCCGGTAAGGTCGTTCGCCGCCGGTGATGCGGCGATGCGTGCGTCGGGGCACGGCCAGACCGGTGCTTTCCGTGCGCTGGCCTACGATTGAAGGGTCGGCTGAAATGAGTGTGCCGCTGAATTTTGCGGCCAGGGCTTCTTCATCCACTTCGATCAATTCTTCAGCGTTGGGGGCTTCGCGTTGTTCGCGTGGCTCGTTGCGGCCGGGGTTCCATCGCCTGAGCATGACAATCGACGAACCATTGAGCAGGGCAACCAGAAGACCGGCAGCGACAAGAAAACCAAGCGTTACAGACGAAATAGCAGAGCTGCCAGTCTGCTCCAGAATATGATTAAGAACTCGAAACGGATTGAGCAGCGTGGCGATATTGACCCCGGCGATCGGAAAAGCAAGGAAGAAGCCGAGTGCTTCGATGAGTGTCAGGCCGAGCACGATGGAAAGGACCGTGAGGGCCAGCGACTGAAACGTGCGGTCACGCCAGTTGGCCACGATGATGCCAACCGATCCGGCGGCGATGCCCGTGGCCAGTGACAC
>JBILGL010000357.1:0-4989 GCA_044351075.1 Isosphaeraceae bacterium
TGCGAGCGTTCCATCTTCTTCCAGACGCCCTTCCATTTCAGCCACTCGGGTAATTACCGTCAGACGTTCGTCAAGGTCATTGACGCTCTTTTTCGCCCGAGAAAGCGCCGAGCCATCAAAATGGTATTTGTTGCGGGCATTATTCGCCTCAATCGCGGCCAGTCGGGCCTGAATTTCTTCAACCCGTGCCTCGAGTGCCTTTTTCTGCGTTGCAATCGCCGTCAGATGCTCTTTTGCAGACTCCACCACCTTCTGGCGCGACTCCAGCGTCGCCTTCTTCTCGCTTAAGATCCGTTCGACGCGGTTATAGCCGTCAAGCTTATTGCGAAGCATCTCCTCAAGCTTCATCCCATCTTTACTATCTGACACCGGCCGAATGACCGAGTCGCCCACACTCGCCCTGATCTTCAAGATCGCGGTTTTCTGCTTGTCCAGATTCGCCGTTGTTTCAGCAATTTCAGCCTCCAGACGCTTTACATCCTGCTCGGCCCTTGCCAGAATTTCGATGTGCTGCCGAATGGCCGGATCAAGCTGCTCAATCTCGTGCTTCGCCCGATCAATCTCAAATTGAACCGGGACTGAATCCTTCGCCACCGTTCGAATCTTGGTCACGCCAGTTCGAACATAACTCCCGGCCGGTGTCCCAAAAAGACCCACCAATGCCAGCACACCCAGCACCCCTGCACCAATCGTTTTTTTGATCATTCCGAAAATCATTTTTCCCGCCTCCCTAAACTCAATGCTGCGTTCTGCTTGAGATCATCTGTCAGCCAACTCAGGCTGCCTTCCAACCTCGTCTCTATAAAGCTATTCGCTGACCCTGACTGATTATTTTGGAAAAAATCAACTTTTTCCAAAATCAAAACAAGTCATTTAATAGTAGTGACTTACGCTGTTTTTCAATGAATTTTCACAATTTTCCTTGAAAATAATCATCGCAGCGCATACGATAAATTGGATGAAATTGAGACTCAGTCTCAACAGCTTCGGCTCACCGTATTAAAATGCTCCGATACACCGCGAGATCTCCAATGAAAAAATCGCAACAAACTGTAAGGCAAGGCTTTACACTTATTGAGCTTTTAGTGGTCATCGCAATCATCGCAGTCCTGATCTCGCTCTTATTGCCTTCTGTGCAATCGGCCCGAGAGGCGGCTAGGCGGATGTCGTGTGCCAACAATCTCAAACAGATCGGCCTGGCCATGCATCAGTACGAAAATACGAATGGAGTGCTGCCTCCATCGGTCGTTCTGACGACCAATTCCGCTGGCGCAGTGACTTGGTTTGGGGGCTGGTCGGCTCATGGGCGAGTTTTGCCATATCTTGAGCAGGCTGCAAGTTATGGAGCATTGAATTTTTCTCTCAGCTACTCAAGCCCGGTGAATACCACCATAGCCGCTCTTTCTGTTACCACTTTCCTCTGCCCCAGTGAAATTCGCCCGCAGCCGGCCACTCATGGCTTTGGTCTGGCAGGAGTTACAAACTATGGCGTGAATCTGGGCGACTGGTTTGTCTGGGGTGGCCCGACCGGCCCATCCAATCGAGCTCCATTTGGAATCAATCAGGCCAAACCGTTTGCTTCCATAACCGACGGTCTTTCCAACACGATCTTGATGGCCGAAGTGAAAGCGTATCAGCCCTATTATCGTGATCTTGGCCAGATCACTGGAATGAGCTCAAGTCTCATGCCTTCGCCAGATGCTTCTCCTGCCTCGATCACCAATCAATTCTTCGACGCCTCAGCCCCACAGCTATCCGGCCATACCGAATGGGTTGATGGACATGTACATCAAACTGGCTTCACCACAGCCTTTACGCCAAATCGAAAGATATTGGGAACGAGCCTGAAAAATCTTGATATTGACATTACCACCCGACGAGAGGCCAACGGAGGCCCGACCTTCGCTGCCATTACCTCTCGCAGTTACCATCCGGGCGGAGTGCAAGTGTTGAAGGCAGATGGATCTGTGGAATTTATTTCAGACACGGTTAATGGCAACGTCTGGCGTGCCCTGAGCACAGCCACTGGTGGCGAAGTCATTTCGTCCGATGCCTACTGACCAGTCGATTCCATCATTAAATCTTGACACGATTCGTCGGGCTGGTGCTGCAATCGCCAGCCCGGTTTGCGTTATAATATTTAGATGATCCGCAGGAATGGGTTGTTTCCGCATAACCAGCTAACTGATATGACACAACTGATTGACCGCTTTGGCCGTACTCACGACAACCTTCGGATCAGCGTGACCGACCGCTGCAATATCCGCTGCGTTTACTGCATGCCTGAGCTGGTTGAATTTCTCCCAAGGGCTGAAATTCTGAGCTTTGAAGAACTTGCCCGCCTGGCCACTGTGGCCGCCTCGCTGGGAGTTACCAAAATTCGAATCACAGGTGGAGAGCCTCTGGTCAGGCACTCGATCCGGAAGCTTATCTCGGCAATTCGTCAGATATCGGGCATTCGGGAAATTACACTGACAACAAATGCCATACTGCTTGCTGATCAGGCGGCTGAATTGAAACAGGCGGGCCTTGATCGCCTGAATATCAGCCTTGATACACTCGATGCAGGTCGATTTCAAACTCTGACTCGCCGAACAGGGCTTGAGGATGTACTCCTAGGCATCGATGCCGCCATTGCTTCCGGTTTTCAGGCAACAAAGATCAATGCCGTTGCCATCAAAGGCTTTTCTGAGCCGGACATCATTCCGCTTGCAAGCTATGCACGTGATAAAAATCTGGAATTGCGATTTATTGAATATATGCCGCTGGATGCCCACGACGTCTGGCAGCGCGGCAAAGTGTTGCTGATGGAAGAGATCATCGCGACACTTCAGGATCAATTCGGGCCACTTACGACAGCCCCCAGCCAGGATCCCTCGGCCCCGGCCACTGAATTTCAATATGCTGATACCGGCCAGAAAATCGGATTTATTGCATCTGTCTCGCGGCCATTTTGCAAGTCTTGTAACCGCATTCGTATCACTGCCGATGGCAAGCTGCGAAACTGCCTTTTCGCCATTGATGAAACCGACCTGAGAAGCCTCCTTCGCAGCGGAGCCGACGACGATCTTCTGAAAAAAGCATTTCTTGATTCCGTCGCCACCAAGTGGGAAGGCCACGAAATCAACACTGCCCGTTTCATTAAACCCGACCGCCTGATGCATTCCATCGGCGGCTGATAAAGCTGTATCAACGACTAAGAATTGCATTCGACAATTATTATTTTCAAAACAATATCATCATAAAATTGTTTCATTTCATTTTGCATCACGGCACCATGCCATTCGTCTGGCAAAATGGGCCTGAAACGCAGGGCGATGCTGGCTCACGGTCGTTCGTGGGTCAAATATATCTGTGCGCTGAAGGTCGCGATACCAGCCATCTTTTTCTCGCCTGAACTGCCCACCCCAGCCTGGTTTTGTTGGATCTGCCGGATCGTTTCCGCCCATTGGTAAAAAGAAGAACCACGACGGCGTATCGCCCTCTTTCATGCATGAATGGGGATTGGGCGCTGTCCACGTTTTAAGTGGATAAAGGGCCCCCAGCGGGCCAGTGGAAATGACATTTTTTTCGATCCATTCCCGACTGGTCAATGATTCGTCACCTGTCAGATAAATGCCACGATAAGTCCCCTCGCGGTTATCCCTGCCAGGCATTTTATTGGCCAGAATGTAAAACATGCCGGGAAATTCGCTGCGCATCCAGTGGGCAATACCATCCTGATCATTGATATCATAAACCCGGAATTTCTTCACAAATTCGGCCAGCCCCGACTCACCCCGAGCCGACTTCACCTGCCACAGAGCCTGAGCAAAATCTGTCTGCCCGCCCCAGATGGCTATATTTAAAGGATCTGCCACTGATCCGGCATCAATACGCTCCACCAGAAATTTCGATGCCTCCGTTTCATGCCCTGCACCGATATTCGCCCGTTCCCTCTTCGGATTACCTGATTTTACACAATCCAGAAGAGACTGAGCCGTGGGCCAGCCGCCTTCGTGTTTCATCAGGCCAGGGCGAACGAGACCATAGGCATTAATAATTTCGCGAATCAGCTCCGGTTTTGTGGCCGCAGTTTTCAATTGCCCACGAATACCGGCCGACGTGGCGATGAGGGCTTCCACGCGAAAACAGTTACTATAAATCATCAGCCTGACCATCGACTGCTGATCATCCGGATCACCGCCTATATCCGTCAGAATCGCCAGCCTCGGCCGATTTTCAGGCGATTGCAATTCATTTGCCATACACTTTTCAGAACCGAAAAAAAACGTTGCTAGTAATAGAAATTCAACAATGATGACACAATTAAATTTGGACTTCATTTTGAGAAAATCAATCATTCTATTATTCCGTTACATTCATTTTTATTTCATCTTCCACTGGCCAGAGGACGAACCAGATGACAAGAGCCAGCCCTGGCGCAAGCCCTGCAAGGCTCATACCGGTGTCAAACGAACCGGTCTGATCAACGATCCTGCCGAAATATTTCTGCAATGGCGATGAAATCAACCAGCTGGCACAGCCCAAAAGGCCAGTCGCCTTGCCCATGTGCCGGTGTGATACTTCCTGAGCCAGCGAATAATAGCAGGGAAAAATGCCTAGCGAGGCCGCGGCAATCACCAGCAAAAGCGCATAAAGCCCATAGCCCAGCGGCAATACCGGAATAAAGAGCGAAAGAGCAGTAAGCGTCGCCCCGACTGTTAATACAATCTGGCGTGATCGCAAAACGCTGATCCCCCGGCTTACCAGCCATACGCCTGCTGCCCCGGCCGTGATGCAGCCGATATCAGCTGCAATATAATAAAGCGAGTTGAAATAAAGCGATTGCGCTTCAGTCGCCCCCCGGCCCTGCTGAAGGAATTTTGGCAGCCAGACACGAATTAATTGCCAGGTGATATTAAAACAGATGACCATCGGCAAAAGGGCCCAGAATCGCCGATTGACAATGCATGAATTCCACCAGATCTGGAATATAGACTCTTTTTC
>JBILGL010000645.1:0-2647 GCA_044351075.1 Isosphaeraceae bacterium
TTGACTGATTAGCTGCCGAACCAGCCGGCAAATGTTCGCGGCGAATGGACAGGAGCCACGCCAGCACCCAGAGCCCGCCAATGGCACCAATCACAATAAAAGGCGGGCGCCAGGCCCCAGTGGCCACACTGTCGCCCACCATTCCGCGAATCACAAGCGGAGTGACAATCGCACCAATGGCCGCGCCGCTTTGAAGAATTGAATTGCCGAAAATCCGCTGCTCTCGCGACAGAACGACTTGTGTCGTTTTCAGGGCGCATGGCCAGTGGCCCGACTCAAAAAAGCCGAGCAGCATACGGCAGATCAACATCTCCTGATAGCTTGACGAAAAGCCAGTGAGCAGGCCAACCATCGACCAGCCAATGACAACCGCCGGATAAAGCCATCGCACAGGAAATCGATCGGCCAGCGTGCCAAAAAAGACAAGCCCAAAGGCAAACGACCAACCGAAACCAAGCTCAAGGGTGCCGTATCGCTCCTGCGAAAGCCCCAGGTCGCTGGTGATCCGCACTGAAAGATTGGCCAGAGTCTGCCGATCCATGTAATTAAGCATCGTGGCCATAAGCAGCAGGCCTGTCACCAGCCATTGCCAGGGTGTCAGCGTGCGGGCGATTTTATCGAATTTCATTTATCAAATTCCCATGAATGGCCATCCCAGGCGGCCACGCGGCGAATAAACGATGCGCTGCCTTCGGCAAAAAGCTGTAGCAGCATTTCACCTTTTTCCAGGCTGGCATTAGCAGGATTTCCAAGATGCCCCGGCGCGTCGGCCCCTTCCGACTTGCGTTCGCAGGTGATCCAGCCCCGATAGGCCGGCTCAAAGGAATAGCCCATGTCGCGCGGCTCCAGATGACTGAAATCCTTCACGAGATCGGGCCGAATGGCCAGCGTCATTGAAGTTTCAAGCTCACAGGCATGCCCTACTGAATTTTGTAATAGACCCAGTTCAGGCCGATTCAGGTCGCCAAAATCCCAGTAGCTCGCGCCCAGCAAAAGTAGGTCGGTACGGCTGCGGTGTCGCTGCCGGGCCTCAAAAATTGCCTGTTTGTAAGGTGTAATATTGCCGCCATGGCCATTTAAGAAGATGATTCTTTTGAAGCCATGATGCAGCAGATTTTCAATGAAATCATTGACCAGATCAAGATAAACCCGGGGGCTGGCCGAAAGTGTGCCGGCGTATTCCATGTGATGGTGCGAATTGCCAAGCCATAACAGTGGCGTAAAAATGGCCAGATCATGCACCATCGGCTCAACCCGGCGCACAATCTCGCCCAGCAGCATGCTATCCGTTGCCAGTGGCAGATGATGACCATGCTGCTCAACCGCCGCCAATGGAATCACCACGGGCGTATCCGGCACAAGTTTCCTGATCTCAGGCCAGGTCATTTCGGCAAGCAGCATCAATGCAAGTCTCTCTACGAAAATTCGGGAAATGCAATTGAAACGATCATCCGAATCAATTTCATTTCATGAAATCAGATTTCATTCATTCCGGAAATACGACTCTGGCCCAACCTGATATTTCACAGCCATTTCCGGCGTATCAACAGTTTTATAACCATTGTGAATTGAATCGACGCCACCAATCACCATGCCTGATGTCAGTAGAGTGCGCTCAATTGGGTAAAGAGCCCGATTCTCAATCACCATGGTTTCAATGTGGCGAACGAGCGGGCTGAAGAAGTCAGCGGTGGTGGCACTATGGGAAGGCATGGGTAGATACATCTGACAGGAGATGATCTGGCCGTTGTCAGACCTCATGCCGGCATAGTTAAAATCCTGAATCTGTGCCAGAAAGAGTGTAGTTTTAAATCCATCGTTATGATCTATGAAATAAGCGAGCATATTAGGAAAGACCTTGCGGGCCCATTCGGCCGTCACGGCATCTGACGGGAAGCCTGTATCAACCGGCAGATTGTGGCTCCGGTTCAGGGCGGCGACCATCAAAGCTCTTGTTTTTTCGCGTTCCGGCTTGAAGATCTCAGCCCAGAAAGCTTCACCGCGAAGGGCATGTACACGTTTGATGCCCGATTCGCCACCAAGGCGGCGTTCTGACATGCACTGGGCCGTTTCAAGGCCGTGAAAATCGTAGCTGTCCACCCCGCCATAGCCGACGCAGACACTTTCAGAAAGGGGCGTATTGTGCGGCAGGTCGATGGAAGGAAATCGCCATGTCACCGGCAATGACGAACCGGCCAGAAAGGGGAAACCAAGACGACGGGAGTCGTTGACCATCTCCATGCATCGTGGCCAGGTGGTTGAGAGGTGTTTATCATTAAAAACCGGCACCGATCGGCCGCTCTCTTCAAAAACTTTGACAACCTGTTTGAGGAATTCATACCGAGGATATTGAATTTGACCCTTGGCTGACTTGGGATAATCGCCATGCTCGGCAATAATCACCACGCCATCAACAGCCAGCTTGCTGCCACCCTGCGTGAGAGCTTCGGCGATTGTCGGATAGTTTTTAAGCTTGTGGCGAGCGATGCGCTGGGGGGCGAGATCGTTTTTTGGGTGCAGGTCAACGTAAATCGAAGCGACATCCACACGCGGCATCTGCCAGCCGCTGGCCCAGCTGTAGCCGAGCGTCATCCGGTCGAGAAAATGCTGGGCATGAGAATGGAATCGGACCTCTGTGCCAAGAAAA
>JBILGL010000188.1:0-7632 GCA_044351075.1 Isosphaeraceae bacterium
GATGGGCATCCGACGACAGATGGAAAACTTTATCCGGATCATGTTGCACTGGCACCAATGGCAGGTCATAAGGGTTATGGCTTCGGCCTCTGGTGCGAGCTGCTTTCGGCGATATTGCCCGGCGGGAGTTCCACCTGGGATGTCGGCTCGTGGATCTTTGATCCGGCGGATCGGCCAAGCTGGCACAATGCTTCATTTACGCTGTATGATGTGGCAGCGATTGCCGGCCAGGCAGCGTTTGACGCTCGCCTGAACCGGCTGATCGATGAAATACACAGTGCCCCGGCGGCGGATGGTGTGGAAAAAGTGATTCTACCGGGCGAACGCGAATGGGCATGTTATCATAGGTCTGTTGAGTCGGGAATTGAGCTGCCGCCGGACGTGACGGCGAAATTGCGAGAGGCTTCGGCTCTGACATGTATCAAATCAACATGGCTGGATCAAGCTACTCCCTGATTTTTCAGGGCGGCAGAATTTCAGGCCATTTCTTCAGTTCAGTATTTCTCAGTTGTCACAGGATTCGGATTCAAAGCAATGAAAATCATTCGGTTTGAGGATGGCTCGGGTAAGGTTCATCAGGGTGTGCAGCATGCCGATGGCAGCGTGACCCGTATTGAGGGCTGCATTTTCGGGGAATTTCAGGACTCAGGCGAGAAAGCAACTGTCGCCAAACTGCTGGCACCCCTTGTGCCCCGGGACATTATCTGCATCGGCCTGAATTATCGCAAACACGCAGCGGAAGGTGGACAGCCAATTCCTGAATTCCCCGTCGTTTTTATGAAAAACAGCGGTACACTGCAAAACCCCGGCGATCCGATCATTCTGCCGACTAAGCTTAAGAGCGATGCCGTTGATTACGAATGTGAGCTGGCCGTGGTGATCGGCCGTGAATGCTACAACGTCAGCAAGGCCGATGCTCTGAAATATGTATTGGGCTACACCTGTGCGAATGACGTTTCAGCCCGCGACTGGCAGATGAAATATGGCGGCACACAGTGGTGCCGTGGCAAGACCTTCGCCACATTCTGCCCGCTTGGCCCCACACTGGTCACAAGTGACGAAATTCCGAATCCCAATGCGCTGGGAATTCGCACAGTGCTCAATGGCGAAACCATGCAGGACTGGAACACAAATGACATGATTTTTGACGTGCCAACGCTGATTGAATTTTTAAGTGGCAGCACGAAACTGGCCGCCGGCACGGTGATCCTGACCGGCACGCCTCATGGTGTCGGCGCAGCCCGCAAGCCACCGGTTTTCCTGAAAAATGGCGACAACGTAACCATTGAAATTGACGGAATCGGCAAGCTGACCAACCCTGTTGTGGACGAACAAGCCTGATCTGACCAATTCATCGAAGGTTTACCCAAAATATGTGAAAGGTAGTATGCCATGCGTCTGACAAGTCAGAATCTGATCGTTTTGATGAATGTCATACTACTGTTTTCAATGGCTGATGCCCTTGCTCAGCAATCAAGTGCAGAGCAGCCACGTTTTATTGATCATTCACTACTAATTGCACCCGACTACCCCTGCACCTGGCCTGCCGCACCGTTTCCGAAATTCAAAATCATGCATGAGCTGAAGATCGGCCCGCGATCGATCTTCAATATTGACGTTCTGCTGATGGACGGCAACACTGGCACCCAGCTTGACGTGCCGCCGCACTCAGTGGCCAGACCCGAGCTGAATCGCCCCAAGAGCGGCCCACTGGGGCTGGCATACACCGACAAAATCGAGCCTTGGCAATTCGGCGGCGAAGCCTGCGTCGTTGATACCCGCAACCTGCTGGATAAAGCGCCGCCCGGCGTCAGCCCGCTTGTTAAATCGACAGATGTTGAACGATTTGAAAAGGCCAATCGTCGCGTCGGCTTTGGTGACGTTGTGCTTTTTCGCAGCGATTACTCCGACAAATATTACCGGCCTCTTCCTGCGGGAAGTCGATTTATTGCTGATGTCGTTGATAAAAAATCGCCGGGATACCCCGACCCTGATCCGGCCTGCATGGATTTTCTCGGTAAACGAGGGGTGATGGCTCTGGGAACCGACAGCGCCAGCATGGGCCCCATGCCCGACATGGCCGAAGACACCCACTTTGCCGGCCTGAAGTATGGTATGATCTGGACAGAATCAGCCACGAATCTCGGTGCTTTACCGCCAACGGGTGCCTTCTACTGCTTTCTGGGGCCAAAATATGAAGGCGGCCCTTATTGCGAAGGGCGAGCCTTTTCAATTGTCGGCGGAGAATTACCGCGTAAACTCATCAATGCATGTAAAAATAAAAATGTGATTGATCTTTCACCCGTTAATTCAACGAAATTACCAATCACATCGCCTGGTGCTGCCACAGGCCAGCATAGGCAAAGTTATGTCAAACTCGATTTTCTCTACAGTGATTATCTGGATATGTGGCACCATGCACACTTGATTGACAGCATGGCAGGCACACATCTTGTACCGCCGTCGTATGCCTTGCCCCGCCCGGGCGAAAAGGTGGAATACAGCGAAGAAGCCGCTGACTGGCTAAGGCAATACGAATTGCAATTTGGCCCGCGCGGCACCTCATCCATGACGACTGAGCAGGTGCCGCTCGAATGGACGTCAGGCAACTTGCGATTGATTGATACTCGCAGACTATCTGGCACTACAGACAAAGCCAATTGGCCGGCCTCGCCTGAAATTACTGTTGATTTCATCAAGGCAGATGAAGCAGCGAAAGGCGCGATTAAAGCCGGAGAGGTTGTAGTCTTTTACACTGGTCATGTTGATAACCACTTAAAGCCTGCACCTGACGATAAAGGTCTCTGGACTGATCCACTGACCGGCAAATCAGAAGGCTGGCCTGCACCCGGTCCGGAGGCGATTCGTTACCTGAAATCAAAAGGTGTTCGATGCGTGGCAACAGATGCACCTGACCTGGGCGGAGTCAAGCCGAAGCAGGCTGCGATGACCTATTGGGCTCTTGGCTCTGCCGAAATGGTGGGCGTGGAATTTTTGTGCAACATGGGTCAGTTGCCAAAGAATAAAGAGCTTTTTTTCCTGTTTGCGGCAGTCAAGGTGCGAGACTGCCACGGCGGCCCAGGCCGGGCCATTGTCTTCCAGATTGACTGAACCTCAAGCCAGAGATTGCGGTAATTCAGCATGACGTTACACGAAAGCTCGCATATTTCCGGCAATAAAATTCCGCCATGGACAATTGACGAACTTCCCGAGCCAGTGCCAATCAGCTGGAAGCGGTGGACAAGCTTCATCGGCCCCGGCATCGTCATGATGGGTGTGCAGATCGGCGGCGGGGAATGGCTGCTGGGCCCTTCCGTCACCGCCAAATACGGCGGCGGGCTGATGTGGCTGGCTACCATAGCCATTATCCTACAGGTGTTTTATAATATCGAAGCCGGCCGCTATGCACTTTATTGTGGCGAGCCTGTTTTTACAGGATTCATGCGGTGCCGCCCCGGCCCGATGTTCTGGGTTGGCTTAATGGTCATCCTGAATATATCGGCACTGGTGCCCGGGCTTTCCACCCATGGGGCGGCCATGATCGCTTCACTTTATCTTGGACATCCACCGACACTTGATGATCGCTGGCTGGTCACGCCCCTGGCCTATGCATGCCTCTTGGGCGTAGTTCTGCCAGTGTTGGTGGGCCGAAAAGTTTATAACGTGCTGCAGGTCGTGGCCACGGCCAAAGTCTTTACGGTGCTTGGCTTCTGCCTGGTAATGGGTCTGATATTTGTCTCACCCGAGAACTGGTTTAATGTCTTCAGCGGTTTCGTGAAATTCGGTAATGTACCTGTGAGTGATGGCCATGGTGGCGAAACAGTAACCAATGCCTTTACGCACTGGTGGCAAACCGGCCAGTGGCCAGTGATTTCAACGGCATCGATCATCATGCTGGGTGCCTTTACAGGCTATGCTGGCGGCGGCGGCCTTTCCAACTCAACTTATTCAAACTATGTCAGAGACAAGGGCTGGGGCATGGGCAGCCGGGTTGGGGCGATTCCTTCAGCCATTGGTGGCCATGAGATCACCCTTAGCCATGTTGGCAAAGTCTTTGAATTGACAGATGACAACATGCAAAAGTGGAAAGGCTGGTGGCGTTATATCCTGACCGATCAGCTTATCGTCTGGATGCCCGGCTGCTTTATGGGCATGGCCCTTCCAGCCCTTTTATCCATGCAGTTTGTGCAATATTCTACCATCACCCCTGAACAGGCAAGCGTCGCTCAGGCCATCATCACCGCCGATGGTATTCGAAACGCTGGATTTGTTCCGATTTTTGCCAAAATCCTCTGGATTATCGCCCTTTTCACGGGCCTGATGGTCATGCTGCCCAGTCAGATGTCGATCGTCGATGACTTCAGCCGACGCTGGACGGACAGTATCTGGTCCGCCTCTCGCCTGATTCGACACCGTATGAAGCCGCATCAGGTCAAGCATATTTATTACACCATTCTTACAATCTATGTGATCTGGTCGGTCATATTCGCCTGGTTTTTCAGCAATACACCCAAGTTGATGACTGATTTTATCGCGAATTTCAATAATCTGGCGATTGGTGTCACTTCTTTTCAGATCATCTGGATTAATCACCGGCTGCTGCCGGCCAGGCTTCGCCCACGATGGTATCAGACCGCAGGAATCATCGCCTGTGGCATTTTCTACATCGGTCTGACATCGCTCGTTTTCTACTTTAAAATCCTGCCTTCCCTCATCGGCTGACTTACTGCGACCACATGCCACGGTCGAGCGATCGATAGCCCACCGCCTCTGCAATATGATGCGGCTCAATATGATCAGACCCGTCCAGATCAGCCATCGTGCGGGCCACCCTCAAGACTTTGTCATGGGCACGGGCCGAAAGGCCAAGCTCTTCCATGGCCGTTTTCAGGATTCGTGACGAGTCGGGCTTGAGCACACAGAATTTGCGTATCTGCCGCGGTGTCATCCGCCCATTGATCGTTGTCGAAAGCCCCTCAAATCGCTTTGTCTGCCTCGCCCTCGCGGCCAGCACCTGCTGGCGAAGGTCTTGCGAACTTGGCCCCGGCGGCGCTTCGGCAAGCTGGGTAAAAGGCACAGCTGGCACCTCAACATGCAGATCGATTCGGTCCAGCAGCGGCCCACTGATCTTCGACAAATATCGTTCAATTTGCTGGGCAGAGCAATTGCAGCTTCGTCGGGGGTCGCCTCGATAGCCACAGGGGCAGGGATTCATGGCGGCAATTAAGACAAAATCAGCCGGAAAAGTGACGCTGCGCAGGGCACGGCTGATGGTTACTGCACCTTCTTCCAGCGGTTGACGCAGCACCTCCAGCGTTTTCCGGTTAAATTCCGGCAATTCATCCAGAAAAAGCACGCCCTTGTGGGCCAACGAGATTTCACCCGGCTGTGGAATTGAGCCACCGCCGACTAAGCCCGCATCTGAGACACTATGATGCGGCGCCCGAAAAGGCCGAGTGGCCAATAGCGGCTGACCATGCTTCAAGAGCCCCATTGCACTATAGATTCGGGTTGTTTCCAGACTTTCAGCAGGTGCAAGTGAAGGCAGAATTGTCGGCAATCGTCGGGCAAGCAGCGTTTTTCCGGTGCCTGGTGGGCCAATCATCAGCACGTTATGGCCGCCCGAGGCTGAAATCACCAGTGCACGCTTGGCGTAGTCCTGCCCTTTGACGTCTGAAAAATCTTCTTCAAAGCGGCTCAGGGTCTCAAACAGGCGTGCGATGTCAACAGACATGGGCTCGATTTCGATGCGCCGGGAGAGATAGGCAACAGCCTCTGATAAACTTGTAATCGGAATGATTGGGATTTTGTCAACCACGGCGGCTTCATGCGCATTGGCGGCCGGCACCAGAAGTGCCTCGCACCCCTGCGCGGCAGCGGAAAGGGCCATCGCCAGTGCACCTTTTACAGGCCTGGTTTCGCCATCAAGCGAAAGTTCGCCCACCACTGCAAACTTGCCACGCCGCTCGACCGAAAATTGCCCACTGGCCGAAAGTATCCCCAAGGCAATCGGCAAGTCAAAGCCGCCTGCATCCTTTCGAAGGTCAGCCGGCGCGAGGTTGATCACAATCCGATCCGGTGGCTTGAGATAGCCAGAATTGATGATCGCCCGCTCTACGCGATGCGTGCTCTCTCGCACGGCCGTCTCGGCCATGCCCACCAACACAATAGACGGCGTAGCGGCCAGAGCAATATCAACTTCCACCTCAACGGCTTCAGCGTCGATCCCAACCAGCGTAAATGACTGTAATTTGGCAAGCATCGGTCGTGGCTTTCAGCAACAGAGCCCAGAAGGCAATTCAGAAAAATCAGCTGTTTGCGGATGATCGGTGACTTATGAACAGAAGTATATCAGTGAGTGGGCAGGAATGAAATATATTTGATTCGTCTTTTCACACAATTCTCTTGCTGAACTTTACAGGAATCATCATCTCTTACGACATTACGGCAAACAATTTCGCCGTTTTTCCCATCAAATGAGAAATACGATTTATTATTCAAGAAAGTCCTTAATTCGATGATGATTCATTCTTCCATCGAGAATTCCCGACATCAATTACTGTGCCTGATTCAAGAGCATTTTCAGTGAAAGCTTGCGTTAGAGGCATGGGGAGTTTAGGATTGCACTGAATCAAGCTAACCGCCTCAATTATCACGCCAGAAACCGTGCAAATTGAGGCGAATTCCCAAAGAACCGACCGGCCCTTCAGGTGAAGTGATGCTCATTGGATATGTCAGCGATGAACGCTATGTCGCTTTGCCGCAGGTTCAGTTTGAGTTTGAAAGCCTTGATGGACTGCATGAATCGGTTGAAGCACATTCGCGGGCAACTGGCTCGATTTACGCAGATCTAAAGCCGGGAAAATACAAAGCCACCCTGTTCAAAGCCGGTTATGGCCAAAAAAGTGTTTTACTGAATATTACTGCTGATATGGCTCCGTATCATTTTCGCCTGCTCACTGATGGTCTGCTGGGTTATGCCTGGCCGCGCTGGGTGAAATCGGGCGAGAAGTCAGAATATCGCGTTCATAGCGTTGAGCCGTATCAATTAAGCCTGTGGCGGATGGGCTTGGAAAAGGAGTTTGTCAAAAGTCTGGGGTGGCTTGACGAACACGGCCCCCGGGCCACCATGCAGATCACACCCGATGGCGACTTTACACGCACCGGCGTCGCCTGGAATTCGCAGGGCTACACCAATCCGCACCACAAACAATATGTTGAGGCACCAGCCCGCAGCGGCCTGTATTATTTTCATGCCCGCACAGCACGGGGCGCTACTTTTTCATTCCCATGGATTGTTGCACCTGCCAAGCCATCCTGCCGACTTGCCGTTTTAGCATCAAATATCACCTGGAATGCCTATAACAATTTCGGTGGGCGATCCAATTATATTAATGCCGATGCCCTGCCCGACCGCCCCACAGTCAACGCCCGTCAAGACCTGATGCGCTACACCGACCCCAACGCCCTGACTTATGGCGTGAATGACTATGCACCTCTTTCATTTGACAGACCTGAGCCAATCAATCATATCGAGCTTTCGGAAAAGATCACAGATCCGATTGAAGGGCGGGCATCGTGCCATCTCGCAAGTGCGGAATGGCGGCTTTTAGGCTGGCTGGAAAAGCATGG
>JBILGL010000189.1:0-7557 GCA_044351075.1 Isosphaeraceae bacterium
GTATGGATATTGATCTGTTTGCCCATAAATCAAGACGCAGATTTAATACAATTCTGAAAACATACGCGCCTGCACTGGTTGCATTTCTGCCTTGTCTGATTCTTGGCACCTGGATTTACGCCCAGGTGCGCACCGGCCCACAGGGCTCTGTCATTCGCAAGCAGAGTCGCGATTACTGGCGACGAAATGTAGCCACGTTTTTCGATTTCAAATCACCCACGATTGATGAAACAAATGTTGATATCCATATCAAGCCAGGCGATAGCTCATTCGTGCTGAGCGGCTCGTATATGATCCGAAATCAGCAGGAAAAATCGATTCGAGAATTTCCGGTTACATTAGGCCAACATCTGAAAAATGCAAAATGGATGCTTGATGATAAGCCATTTGAGCCCGAGAACAGATCTGGCCTTTTAATCATCAAAAAACTGGATGGAACGGAATTGAAGCCGGGCGAGCAAATGAAACTCGGATTTCAATATGATGGCAAATATCCAGGCGGAATGTCGCGTGTTGGTACGGGTGGAATGGAGTTCATCATGCCGTCGGGAGTAGTACTGACGAGCTTTTCGCAGAGCTTTCTGCCTAAACTTGGCTTTGATGCCAGTCGTGGTCTCGATCCGGAAATGCAACCGGAAGGTAAATCATATTCTGATGATTATTACCGGCAGAAAGTCGATCCCGCGATTGGCGATGGTTCAAAAATGAAAACGACGATCGCCGTAACCGTCCCGTCTGATTTTCAAGCCAACAGTGTCGGGGTGCTTGAAAGCGTTGTTGATCAGCAGGATGGCACGAGAAAATTCATCTGGAAGAGCGATCATCCTGTTTCATTTTTCAATATCGTTGCCGGCCGCTGGATTCAGGCCAAGGGCGAAGGCGTGACGATTTATCACGATGCGCGTCATGGGCGAAATGTGCCTGAAATGCTCAAAGCACTTGAGGCATCACGCAAATATTATTCACAATGGTTCGGCGAATTTCCCTGGAAAGAATTGAAACTGAGTGAATTTCCAGGCCTGGCCGATTATGCGCAGGGCTTTCCTACCAACATCACATTCAGTGAATCGATTGGGTTTCGAACACTCAGCCGTGCTGATTCCAATGTTGCCTTTTATGTCACGGCACACGAGGCTGCACACCAGTGGTGGGGCAATCTGCTGGTCCCCGGTGCTGGCCCGGGCGGTAATATTCTCAGCGAATCACTAGCGAATTATTCGGCGATTATCCTGATGGATCAGGTGCTGGGCGAGGAGGCACGCATCGGACTGACGAAACAGATTGAAATGGACTATATCATGAAACGGCAGGGCGACGATGAACGCCCTCTGACAAAAATCGATGGAACCCGAGCCACTGATCAATCAATTACCTATTCTCGCGGTGGCATGGTCTTCTGGATGCTCTCAAACCTCATGGGACGAGAGAATTTCAATAAGAGTCTGGCCGAGATGATCCGCAAGTTTCCGGCAGGTTCAGCCGATTCTCCTCTGGTGGAGGATCTTCTGGAAACCATCCGCCCTTTCGCGCCTGACAAAATACAATTTGATCAGTTTGCGACTGACTGGATCAAGGGCTCTGCCCTGCCCAACCTGTTTCTAGAAGATATCAGGAAATCGGCCTCTGATGAGAAGTCGTGGCTGGTGAAAGGCAAGCTTCGCAACGATGCAACCAGCACCATTGAAATTGAAATTGCCGCATTCAGGGGCGAGCGATTTCCGGATAAAGATGCAAAATTAACCGAAAAATCAGGATTTGAACAAGCAAGAACCAAACTGAAAATCGGCCCCGGTGCCTCGGCTGATTTTGAAATCAAGTGTGGTTTTGAGCCAGAAAAAGTTTTGGCAGACCCAGACTTTAAACAGCTTATGCGAGGCAGGGAACGCATGGAGAAGGAATTGTAATTCGCTGGCGAATTTGACAAAACCTTTTCTGATTCATACCGTGATTAAAATGCAATAACTTTACGCCTGATTGCTTGCATGCATCAGGCGCATCATGATTTTGCAAATTCAACCAGTCGAATCAGTCCATTGAAATCACTTTTCTGGAATGTATCGTGCATGATTACCCTGCTTTTCTCAGGCCCCATACCCCCGGTGCCTGCTCCAATGAGGGGAAACGCGATTGATTGAAATTCCCTCTCCTGTGCCAGTTTCAGGGCATTTTGACAAGAGAGGCGAATTGCATTTTCGCTGGAGACCCAACAGAGATTAATTCCTGCCACATGAATAATGGCTTTGAACGAGAGTCTTCCGGCACTTGTAATTACGGCTCCGCCCAGCGGAATCATTGGCATTTTTGCCAGTTCGCGAAATGGGCCAGTTCCGGCCTTTTTGCGAATTGCCCCTGAAACGCCCTGTGGAATCAGCAGCCACCATGGCAAGATGTTGCGATTCCATGCGTTGACAATCACTTCGACCGGCTGATTGAGCAGATCACCTCTGACAAATTCAACCGGCATTATCTGCCCCCTGGTTGATGTCCATCAATTCGGATTTATTTTCCAGCCAGGTCGTTCATGAGTATTGGCTTTATCACCTGCTGCCATCGCTCATATCCCTTGAGGTTCATGTGCAGCATATCATCTTTGAATAAAGATTTATCCGGTAATCCATCTGGGCCAAGAATAGTTGATGTAATATCAATCACATTGACATTTTTCCGCGTGGCGGCCCAGGTTTTCAAGTCCGCATTAAATTTCTTCATTATTGGCCATTTTTCCCAACGTTTCGGGCTTGGTTTTACGGAAATGAAATAGATAATCGACTCTGGTAAAGCCTGATGAAATCTTTTTTCAAATTGCTGAAATTCTTTCATGATTTGATCGGTTGATTTTCCACTATTAATATCATTATCGCCCTCATAAACCACCACAGCTTTCGGCTGATATTTCAACACGACCCGATCCATAAAATAAAGCAGGTCGCTCATCCGGCTGCCGCCAAAGCCTCTACCCAGCACTGGCAGGCCTTCAAAATCGACTGGCAAATCCTTATGCCAATTCTTTGTCGTCGAGCTGCCTGTAAATACAACCAGATCTTTGACATATCGAGCAGTCTGATCGCTCTTTTCAAAGGCTTTAATCTCTTTTTCAAACTTTTCCGGGCCATCGTCTTTTGTCTGCGATGCGACCTGGCCAGAACTCAGCGAAAAGCTGGCAAGAATTATTGTAATGGCCGAAAGCAACCTGTTTTGATAAGGCATCGCAGAACGATCCCGAATGATGATTGAAGCGACTGGATTTAGAGGATAACATTTTAAAGTATCTCATTATCGACCGCTTCACAAGTGAATTGAAAATAAAAATGAATGTGCCCTGCTTCATTTTTTCAAAAACAATGGTTTTGAACATTTTGAGTCACTGTTACAATCAGATTTTAGATTCGTGCTTCATGATCAATCAACAAAAAAAGGAGCTACCCGATGAATAGCCAACGCATGAGGCTTAAATTCCTGCTCAGCCTTCTCTTCTGCGCATCGACCCATGCCGACGAGCCTCTGTTCGTTGCCAAACCGATCACCGCCGAAGGTGCGTTTACAGCAGGGATCGAAGGCCCGGCAACCGATAAAAACGGCTTTGTTTATGTCGTCAATTACGAAAAACAGCAAACCATCGGCCGCCTGGCTTCGGATGGAACAAAAGCCGAAATTTTCGTGACCTTGCCTGGCGATTCTGTTGGCAACGGCATTCGTTTTGACCGTCAGGGGCAGATGTATGTTGCGGATTATGTCGGCCATAACGTGCTGAAAGTTGATCCTGCAAGCCGTAAGATCTCGGTTCTGGCCCATGAGCCGAAGATGAGCCAGCCGAATGATTTGGCGATTACTCGGGGTGGCGATTTCTATGCCTCTGACCCGAACTGGAAGGCCAGCACAGGGCGCGTCTGGCATGTTTCAAAACAGGGCAAAGTCAATCTCGTGGCCGATGCCATGGGGACCGCCAATGGAGTAGAAGTATCACCGGATGAAAAAACGCTTTACGTTAATGAATCGGTCCAGCGCAAGATCTGGGCCTTCGACATACAGCCCGATGGCTCACTCAAAAATAAACGGCTGCTTCGCGAATTTCCTGACCATGGTTTTGACGGCATGCGCTGCGACACGGCCGGTAATCTCTATGTGACACGACACGGCAAGGGCACCGTCGTGAAGCTTTCTCCCGGCGGCGAATTGCTTAAAGAAGTCGATGTTCTGGGCAAAATGCCCTCAAATCTCTGCTTCGGCGGCTCTGATGGAAAAACGGTTTATGTGACGGAAGTTGAGCACCGGCGATTAGTTGCGTTTCGCGTGGATGCTCCCGGCCGTGAGTGGTCATTGGCGCGTGATGAAAAGCCCTGACTCCGCAAAAGAAAAGCCCGGTTTCCAAAAATGTGTGGTTGAATCATTCAGTCGGGTTTTAGATAATACATTGCCCGCCCGGATGATCAAAAGACACCCGGACTCTCTCATAAATCCTGATCGGTACTAAACATAAAATCTATTTCCCGGTGAGGTTTTCCACGAAACCCTACCTAAGATGTCTCCCTGCAGAGGATTTCAATGCGTTACAGGTTTCTTCTTTCGGCCCTGATTTTGGGCTTAAGCGTCTCAATGGCCCAGGCGGCCGACGACGCGAAAGTCGCTAAAAAGTGGCAGTTTCCGGCCGATGCTGCCGCATTTAAGTCGCTCAATAATATTGACTTGAAATCAACCGATAGTGGTTTGGTGGTTACTGCAACTGGCACGGATCCGCAGTTGGGCGCAAAAGTTGAAGCCCCCGCCGGCTGGAAAACCCTCTTGGTGAAGGCCAAATTCAGAGGCCAGATCAATGGGCAGGTTTATTGGACAACAGCCGGCCAGACTGACACAAGCGAAGAGACCTCGCGCCGGTTTAATGCCCGGGGCCGTGGCACCAATGAAGTGGAATTCATGGTTTATTTCAAGCCTGAAGCGCCGCTGACCGGCTTGAGGATCGACCCCGAGCTGAACGCCAAAGGGCCCATTGAAATTGCTTCGATCACACTTTTGAACGAAGGCCCGCCCGAGCCCAAGGCGACAGACCCCGTCAGCCTGAAAATGCCGCCAGGCTTTAAGGCAGAGTTACTTTACAGCGTCTCAGGGCCTGATTATGGCTCGTGGGTCAGCCTCTGCGTTGATCCGAAGGGGCGGCTGATCACTTCTGATCAGGACGGCAAGCTCTATCGCCTGACGGTGCCCGCCATTGGTTCCAACGAAAAAGTCAAAGTGGAAACCATTCCAGTTGATCTCGGCATGGCTCAGGGCCTTTGCTGGGCGTTTGATTCGCTATATGTTGTTGTCAACGGTCGGGGCTCGGGCCTTTACCGCGTGACCGACACGAACAACGACGACACGCTCGATAAAGTGGATTTACTGCGAAAAATCGAAGGTGCCGGCGAACATGGCCCGCATGCCGTTCTGCTGGCTCCGGATGGTAAGACACTTTACGTGCTGGGCGGAAATCACACCAAGATTCCGAATCCGGAAAAGTCGCTTGTCCCGCGTAATTATCAGGAAGATCAGCTTCTGCCACGCATGTGGGATGCTGGCGGCCACGCCGTTGGCATTCTGGCCCCCGGTGGCTGGATTTGCAAGACAGACAAGGACGGAAAGACATGGGAGCTCTTCTGCTCTGGCTTCCGTAATCAATATGACATTGCCTTTAATGCCGATGGCGAGCTGTTTACATACGACTCGGACATGGAATGGGACATTGGTGCCCCCTGGTATCGCCCGACACGAGTCAATCACGCCGTTGCCGGGGCTGAATTCGGCTGGCGCAGTGGTTCAGGCAAATGGCCAGCCTATTATCCTGACAGCCTTCCTGCCGCCGCTAATGTGGGGCCTGGATCGCCGACAGGTGTCGTTTTTGGCACAGGTACCAAGTTCCCGGCCAAATATCAGAAAGCCCTCTTTATTAACGACTGGTCATACGGCAATCTCTATGCTGTACACCTGAAACCTGACGGAGCCAGCTATTCGGGCGAAGTCGAGCGTTTCTGTTTTGGCACTCCGCTGCCTCTGACAGACTTGGTGATTCACCCTGATGGCGCGATGTATTTCACGATTGGTGGACGCAAAACCCAGTCCGGGCTATATCGTGTAACTTATCATGGCCCAGAATCAACGGCACCTGTTGATGGCCACGACCCAAGAAACAAGGATCTTCGCGACCTTCGCCGCAGCATTGAAGCTAAATTCACCAGCACAGATGCCTCTGTGGTTGATGAAGTCTGGCCATATCTTTCCCATGCCGACCGTCACATTCGCTTTGCCGCTCGCATTGCTATCGAGCACCAGCCTGTGGCTCGGTGGCGTGAAAAGGCGCTGAAGGAATCAAACCCTGATGCTGCCATCACCGCAGCTCTTGCACTTGCCCGCTGTGGTGAGAAAAGCGATTTGGATGGTATCACCGCCAATCTCGCCCGGCTTTCGTGGGACAAGCTCAATGATCGTCAGCGGCTTGACCTTCTGCGTGGCTTCGGCTTGGCCTTTGCCCGCTTTGGCCCGCCTTCGGCAACAGCCCGACAGGCGGCCCTGAAAACGATTGACGCTGTTTATCCGACGCGCAACGTGACCGAAAATCGGGAACTGGCACTTGTTGAATTGTATTTGGGCGCTCCAAATGCAATTGAACGAACGTTGAAACTGGCTAATGCCGCCGGCACGCAGGAAGAATCGTTTCATTACATTTTCCACATGCGTTCGATTACTCAAGGATGGACACCTGAAACCCGCAAGGCCTACTTCACCTGGTTTAACGAAGTTGCCGGCAAGTTCCGTGGTGGCAATTCGTTCAGTCGCTATATTGCCAACGTGAAAAACGAGGCGATTGGCAACCTGACGGATGCTGAAAAACTGGCGTTAAAGCCGGTTCTTGATGCCGCGCCCAAGGCCGCTGATCCAGCGGAAATACCTCGTGCGTTTGTCAAAAAATGGACGGTGGATGAACTTTTGCCTGAATTGGAAACCGGCCTGAAGAGCCGCGATTTCAACCGTGGTAAATCTCTCTTTGCCGCGACCCAGTGCTTTAAATGCCATATTTTTGACAACACAGGCGGGATTGTCGGACCAAACCTGACGGCTGTCGGTCGCCGGTTTTCAAATAAGGATCTCGTGGAAAATATCATTGATCCATCGCGCGTGATTTCCGACCAGTATGCGGCCACCATCTTCAGCCTGAAGGATGGACGGATTGTGACGGGCCGGATAGCCAACATGGGCGGTGAAAATATTTCGGTAATGGAAAACATGCTTGACCCCGGTCGTTTGACGGGTATCAATCGCAACGCCATTGAAGAAATGGCTGACAGCAAAGCCTCTATGATGCCCAATGGTCTTCTGGATACGCTGAATCTGGAAGAGGCCCTTGACCTGATCGCTTATCTCAAGTCGGGCGGAAACCCGAATGATGCGATGTTTAAGCAGGAAAAGGGCGACGAATAAGTCGTCTTGACTTTCGAGTATCGATCCTGAAGTGGCCCGCTTCTGGCGGGCTGCTTTTATTTCATGAGCGTGAAAGATGCAAAAAAATCCACAGAAAATCATTATAAAAAA
>JBILGL010000190.1:0-7551 GCA_044351075.1 Isosphaeraceae bacterium
GGCTGGAGACCGATTCATTAAATATCAGTGGTGGCCGTGAACAGCCACCTTTCGCCGAATGGACCCTGTTCCGAAATTTAATCAGGAAACCATTCTCCAGAAAAGACTTCTGTGGCTGGGCCCGTCATAAAAACGCTGGCTGAATCAGATGGCCACTCCAATTTCAGCGGCCCCCCCGGCAGATGTGCTGTAATGGACCGATCCGTTCGGCCTGTCAAAACCCCGGCCACACAAACGGAGCAAGCGCCCGTGCCGCAGGCCAGCGTAATGCCGGAGCCACGCTCCCAGGTGACCATATCCACCGTTTGCCTGTCACGAACCTGAGCAAAGTGAACATTGATTCTGCGCGGGAAAGCAGGATGGTTTTCCAGAGGTGGCCCGAACTTATTAAGATCTATCGCTTTAAGATCATCCACAAAGATCACGAAATGGGGGTTACCCATGCTTACGGCCGTGCCCTTGAATATCGTGCCCAGAACTTCAATCTCGACATCCACAGGCGGGTCGCCAGGCAAAGTAGTCGGAATCTCGGCCGATTTCAAAATTGGCTGGCCCATATCGACTCTGATCCAAGCTGCTTTGCCGGCATCATCACGAGTAATATCAAGCGTGAGCACGCCCCGGCCCGTTTCAATTTTCACTTGTGGCTTTGTTGCTATTCCCTTGTCATGAATAAATTTAGCGACACAACGAACGCCATTACCACACATTTCGCCTTCTGAGCCGTCGGCGTTGAACATGCGCATGCGAGCATCGGCCACTTTCGAGGGTAAAACCATTATCATACCATCGCCGCCGATGCCAAAATGACGGTCGCTCACCAGTCGGGCCGTTTCTTCCAAATTCTCAGGAATTGGCTGATCAAAGCCGCTGACGTAAACATAATCGTTCCCAAGCCCATGCATCTTGGTAAATCGCATCTACAAATTCCTGAATTCAAAGTTCTTTCGAAGTGAGTCTCAGAGGTTGCCGACAGATCCGGTTACACCGGTTTTCGCCTTCATCATAACCAATCACCAAGAGAATTCGTAACGACAATCATGCGACTAAAACCATAGAATGATTAAGTTCGATTCCGGCGAAGAGGCTTAGAATGATTCCGATGCCGCTTCAGCAATCTTCAACATCTGGCCAGATCAAATGTTCGGCATACCACAACCTTCCGCTTACGACCTCAACTTTCGGCTCTTCGGGATTCCTCTTCGAATCACTCCGATTTTCTGGATCATGACAATCGTGCTCGGCTGGGGTGATGGAAACCCTCAGAATGTGGCAGTCTGGGTCGGCTGCGTGTTCGTGTCAATCACAGTTCATGAAATGGGCCATGCCCTGACCAATAAGTTATTTGGGCTTCGCTCGATCGTTGTCTTGCATGGGCTTGGGGGAGTTTGCGCGACTGAAGAGAGGCAAATTTCTTCATGGAAGCGTGTGCTAGTGCTTTTCAATGGACCATTTGCCGGATTTCTATTAGCAGGCCTGGTTTACCTGACAGTTCGGGCAAATGCGGCAGGGGCCTTGCTACCAGGTGTGCCGCTTCAATCGGGTATTCCATCAGAAATCATAAGCGACCTGCTATTTATCAATATTGTCTGGGGCGTGCTGAATCTGATTCCAATCTGGCCACTCGATGGCGGTCAGATCATGGGTGTGTTCATGCGAAAATTATCGCAACGCCGTGGCATGGAGTTTATGCATGGCATGTCGATGCTGGTTGCAGCTTTAATCGGCATTTGGCTCTATCAGCGTGGTGGCGATATCTATAATATCTTCCTTCTTGGTCTGATCGGATTTCAGAATTTTCAGATGCTGCAGTTGATGCACGCCCGGCAGGTGAATTATTCAGACGAAGAAGAATGGTGGAGAAAATAATCTCTATTTCTTTCTCTATGTGGTTTATTGACATAAACGCTATTACAGGAAAATTCAGCAGATCCGGTATTGACGAGATTTTGAATAAGTGGTACGTTGCCCACGTTCATGAGATTACGGCTGAGGATAGTCGGTTACTCATGATGCCGGTTTACAGGATGTTCGAACCGGCGGAAAGG
Source organism: Isosphaeraceae bacterium (assembly GCA_044351075.1). Classification (GTDB taxonomy): domain Bacteria; phylum Planctomycetota; class Planctomycetia; order Isosphaerales; family Isosphaeraceae; genus QWQI01. The sequence continues at coordinate 2,049 of JBILGL010000190.1, forward strand.
ATTCAGAAATGCAGAAACCTGTATGCATGACAACTGATTCGTCTTCTGTGCCTGCTTCGGTTGGCATGTGTTGCCGATCTGTCGAATCCTCAATTACAGGATCTCCAGGAAAGACCAGGATGGCTTCCATGGCGGTCGTTACTAAATCGACTTTTTGTACCAACGATGATTCCAGAGGCGCTCAATCGGGTGCAGCTTTGTTCGGCGATTTTAGCCGTACCGAGTCACCGGTTTCGGGCCTCATCATGGATGATCACGAGGGAAGAAACATGCACCGGATGCGACACAGCCTCACCTTCTCGTTGATTGCTCTTTTGATGTTTTCTGTCGGCTCGATCCATGCGGATCTGATTCAGCCGAATGCCGTGCGGTCATATCCCGATATCGCCGCTGACGTTAATGGTGTTGTGAATTACAGCTATTCGAATATTGGTGGCCTGTTCACGATGAAGAACACGCCATTTTTACTCGCCACCGGACCTAACTCCGGCGACGAAGCAACCATTCTGCCGACTTCCGACGGAGTGCGGAGTCAGTCCTTGAGCGTTATGCTTGATTCTGCTGGCAAATTTGTAAGCAGTAGTCAAAACGCATATGAGCTTTACGGCTCGACCACAGTTGGTGGCCAGACTTTTTCCGGCCTTCTGCTCCAGGGCACACCAACGGCCTTTGGCTCCCAGGATAACGGCCAATTTGACGCCTTTGATCTTGGCATCAAAATCACCGGTGGCTCGCTGGCAAGTGCCTTCGGCTCTGACGCATACATTCTGATTCGCCCTGAGCTCCAAAGCTCATTCACCGGCGCATTCGATGCGAATTTCTCAGCCCAGAAGGCTACCAGCAACACTCGTGGCAATTACAATCCAGTCCCACCCGTTCCAGAACCAGCCACCTGGATGATTTTGATCGGTGGCGGTGCAGGTCTGGCGATGTTTAATCGCCGCCGGATGCGTCAGGCTGCTGCTCGGATCGACGGCTGAGTCAACTCAACCCTCGTCTGATTCTCAATCAAAATGATTAACCCTCAGATTTCGACCAATAAGGTCTGATCTGAGGGTTGATGTTTTAGATTTATTTGTTTAATTCAATCGGCAAGGAGCATGTTTGAAAGTTTGCCGAGTGCTTCATTCTCAATTTGACGAACACGTTCCCGGGTCAGGCCGAGGCATTCGCCAATCTCTTTAAGAGTTTTGGGTGGGGCATCGTTGAGGCCAAAACGCATTCGAAGAACCGTTGCTTCGCGTTTATCCATCTCTCCCAAGCGATTCATCACCAGTTTGAGATTATCCGCCTCAACCATCTCTACATCCGGGGCTTTTGTCCGCTCGTCCATCAACATTTCACCGAGCGTCCAGCCGTTGTCTCCCTGATCCGTCTGCGGCACCAGGTTATAGACATTGATCGCCTTTTTGACGATCGCCAGTTTCTTCTTGGGAATTTCCATCACCTTGGCAATTTCGTCCGCCGTCGGTATGCGTCCCAGCGTTTCCTGAAGCTCGGCCGATGCTTTCCGCCACTTGGTGAGCAACTCAACCATGTAAGCAGGGATGCGAATCGGCTTAGCCGTGTTTACCAAGGCTCGCTTGATTGATTGCTTAATCCAGTAGCTGGCATATGTTGAAAAACGCGTACCTACAGCCGGGTCGAACCCCTCTACAGCTCGAAGCAGACCAATGTTGCCTTCTTCAATAAGATCCTGCAATGCAAGACCTTTACCCACATAGCCACGAGCAATATTAACCACAAGACGCAGGTTGGCCCTGATCATCCGATCGCGAGCATCTTTGTTGCCCTTGGCAATCAGTGTCGCAAGGTCTTTCTCTTCCTGAGCATTAAGCAGAGGTGTCTCGTTAATCTCCCGAAGATATGTCTCAAGGGGACTTTGCACCGTATCACGGCGATGACGTCGAACACGAGCCATGGGAACCTCGGCGATTCAGGAGAAAAGAATCGTTGACGACAGAAACGCCCCAGGTAAGGGCATTCAAGTCCGCCTTAACTCATCTTCCTGATGAATCCACGCTGCAATAAGCGTGTTTCGCCAATCGTCAGGTTTCCTAACCTGGTCGCACGAATGATCGAAAATGGGACATCCAAATGTTGCTTTGACTCAGTTTACGTTACATCCTGAGCCCTGCCGCCACCACTCTGCACCAGTCACCGGAACCCAGGAAGAGCCCGAAAATCAGAGCAGTGTGATTTGACAAAACAAATATCGTCTGAAACGCTCAGAAACTTTGGGTAGTTTTAAAAATTACGCAGTTTAACATTTCAAGCTATCTCAAGTCCTGCCCATGACGGTTTTAAGGTAAATCGATACAATTTGATACCTAAACCTGTTTTTATCCATGATATAAAAGTTAAAACGACCGGATGGTTCCCAAAGTCGAGTTGACCGATGCGACTTCAAAAATTCACTGACACCCTATTATTAATTGCGGGCAAAGCCAATGGCTGGCCTGCCATGATACTTCTGCTCATCACCCACTTTTTCTTCCTTGCCTTATTCTTCGCACCAGCCATTTCTACTCCTGATGCCAACGGCTATCTGGCCCAGGCCCGGCTCATTGCTGAAAATGGCCGCTCTGATATCGTCGTTGAGAACCCGTCACAATATGTGGGCGACCACTGGATGAAAGTCGCCGATGGCCACTACTATGGCCAATATCCCCCCGGCCTGCCCGCCGTGCTGGCCATCGTTTACAAATTGATCAGCCCTGAAGCCAGCCTCTGGGTCATACCCCTGATGGGCACCGCCTCATTGCTGGCTATCTATCTGATCGTACGCCTTTGGGCCGGCCCGCTCTGGGGGCTTCTCGCCGCCGCTCTCATGTTCTTTAACCCATATGCCAATGCCCATGCCATGGGGGCCGACTCCCACACCGCTGTTTGCTTCTTTTTGCTCTGGGGGCTCTATGGTTTGGCTCGCTGGGAAACATCCAAATCGCCTGGCTGGGCTGCTCTTGCCGGTTTATGCCTCGGTATGATCCCCACCATCCGCTACGCTGAAGCACTTTTTATCGTTGCCGCCGCTGTTTTTGTGTTACTTAACTGGCGACCGGCCGACGGCCTCAAAACGCTGATTGCCGGAATCCTCGCGGCCTGCGTGCCGATGGGAGCACTTGCAGTACGAAACCAGATTGCCTTCGGCGCATTCTGGAAAACTGGCTATAGCGTCTCAGGCGAGCAAACCGGCTTCGCACTCTCTTATTTTGTGCGCTATGCGATTCCTTATCTTCTCATGCTCTTCGGCATCGGCGCTTTTGCCGTCTTCATCATGGGCATCCGTGGGCTAGTGAAACTCACCCGAAATCCGGAAACTTGGAAGCGCGGTCTGTTATTAATATTGATGGTGCTGCCCATCACGCTCCTTTATTTCGCCTATTACTTTCACGCCAACCCGAAAAACATGCGGTTTTTCCTGCCCACGTTCTATCTCTATGCCATCGCTGCCTGTTATTCGCTGTCGCTGGAGAAGCAATCAGAACCTGAACGAACGGCCCGATTCACCCGAAATCTCTTTCTGCTGAATCTGTTATGGGGGCTGCCATTTTCGATCGTTGAACTTTCTCACTTGAAGGGTGACAACAGTGACCTGGCCCACATCACCACCGAGCTGCAAAAACAGGCACCGCCAGGCAGTGTGATCATCAGCGACAGTGGCATACTGCAGCATTTTGACTTTGTGGGTGGCTGGAAGCTCGCCCCCGTTGAAGGCTTCGAGCGTCGCCCACGGCGCGACCAACCCATGGGCCCTGGCAATTTTGGCCCTGGCGGCCCTGGTCGATTCGGCCCTGATGGCCCAGAGAATTTAGGCGAACAGCCTGCTGAAAGGAGCTCGCCAGAACAATATTCAGCCCAATTCAGGCAAGGCATTGCCGATTGGTCGGCGGGAAATCGGCAGATTTTTATCCTCACAAGTGCCAACCAGATCAAATCAATTGAACAACGTTTTCAAGCTGAAGATACGTTCGAGCAAAAAGCAATCATCAGGATCGAAGGCCGTCGCGGCGGACCACCCCGACCACCTCCCGATTTTGATGAATCACGTGAAAACCAAACCCGTGATGAAATGAAAAAGCCAGCCGGCCCACAACGAAAAGGCATGTTTGGAAGGCTTTTTGGTCCACCAGGCCCGCCTACTGACTTCACCAAAAAAGGCCGGGGGCCGATGCGCAAGGGTGGCCCCGGCGGCAGAGGCGGCCCGCCCGGCTTTTATCATCCGCCAGAAGACGGCCAGCTCGTTCTATTTGTGTGGCAGATCGGCAAACCGGCGAAACTCCCAAACCCCTGATTTTTCCGGAATATCCTCAAAAAGGCACAGAACATGAATCGCCGTCAATTCAATCAATCGCTGGCAGGTGGACTCCTCATCGCCCCTTTCTCCGCCTCATCCGGATTTCAAATCGGTGCAACTGAAAATACAATCGACCCAAAAGACTTAAAATCCATAGGTGGCAACTGGTTTCTCAAAGAAGGGCAAAAGCCGCTGTATTATTACAAGGATGCCGATCGCTATCTCGACCTCTTTTCGTACCACACGAAAGATTCAAATAAAGATGGTATCGACAATCTCAAAGTATCACACGACGATAAATTTTTGATTGTCAATAGTCAGGGGTATCCAAATCATGCCACGGCGATTTTCCCCAATAGTCGCAACCCCAACTCGATTGAAGTGCAGGACTTTCATTTCAAATTTCCCTTAACACCACGGCTGGCCCCAGAAATTACCCGTTTGCCAATGGGCCCGATTGGTATGGCTTTAAACGGAGTTGTTTTTTTCAACCCCTTCGAAATGGAGGGGATGAATGCCGTGGAAGGCTATTCGGAAGTCTGGCTTGATGCCTGCTGCGGCCACCCGCAACAAACCGGTGTTTATCACTACCACAAATATCCAAGCTGTGTGAAATCGCCATTTATTGACAACGGCAAGCAGCATTCTCCCGTTCTGGGATTTGCGTTTGACGGTTTCCCGCTCTATGGGCCTTATGAGTCGTCCAACCAAATGGCCCGCGACATCAAAGAAGAAAAGGCTCTGGATGTTTGTAATGGGCATAAGGACGACACCCGTGGCTATCATTACCATGTCACGCCTGGTCGATTTCCTTATATTCTGGGTGGTTATGCCGGCGTTGTTGAACCTTCAAACAACCGTGGCCTGCGATTCGCCCGCAAAGGACCGATCGAAGACAACACTCAGCCCGGCAGCAGGGAAACGCCAGTTATAACGTCTGTCAGCCCGGGCAATGTCAGTCGGGGCAAATCGCACGTGATCCGCTTCGAGCTTGAGCCGGAGAATATTCGCCGAGGCCCGGCCTTGCCCGAAGAAAAGCCTGACTGGGTGCAGATCGGCCCCTTTGTTGCGAAAAAAATCGAAAGAGAAAAAAATGTCGTTTTGGCGACGTTTGATATACCTGCCTCAGCCACTCAGGGTGTCTTTTACGATTGCCATATTGAATTTGGACGCGAGGCTTATCCCATCTCAATTAAAAGGAACGAC
>JBILGL010000191.1:0-7519 GCA_044351075.1 Isosphaeraceae bacterium
AATGTGATTGGTCAGGTGGTTGAATCAGCCAACCAGTTTGCCGAAAGCTCAAGAGTAATCGCCGAAAGTGCGACTTATCTCAGCGAATCGTCGCAGAATCAGTCGTCAACTGTCGAAGAGATGTCGGCTTCCATTAGTGAGCTTTCCGTCTCAATCGCCGACATCAATAAAAACGCTGAATCTGCAAGCCTGCTTGCCGAAAGCACCGCCGAATTGGCCCGTCAGGGTGGCGATTCGGTAAAGAAATCAATTGAAGCGATGGCCGCGATCAAGAAGTCCAGCGAAGTCGTCTTTGACAACATTCAGGTCATCACTGAAATCGCCAGCCAGACAAACCTTCTGGCACTCAATGCCGCCATTGAAGCGGCACGTGCCGGCGAGCACGGCCTCGGCTTCGCGGTGGTGGCCGACGAAGTGCGAAAACTGGCAGAACGCTCTAGCCAGGCTGCCAAGGAAATCACGGGCCTGATCAAGGAATCAACTCGAAAAGTGGCAGATGGTTCGGAATTGTCGGAAAAGGCTGGCCAGTCTCTTGCGACAATCGTCAATGGTGTGCGTGAAACAGCGCAGTCCATCGGTAAAATTGCCCAGGCCACGCAGGATCAGTCGCGAGCCGCTGCTGAAGTCAACAAGGCCATTCAGGACGTTTCCAGCCTGACTGAGACCAACGCTTCCAGCTCTGAAGAACTCTCGGCCTCTGCCGAGCAGCTCGGTGCCCAGGCGGCCGTGCTTCGCAGTATCGTGAGCAACTTCCGTATCTGAAATGCCTGTTCAGGCTGACTTCTGTCAGTTTTTCTCCCTTCGGCAAATAGCATTCAGGGGGCTGCCTTGGAATTTCAAACCCTGAGCCAGCAGGAATTTGACAGGTTTCGGACACTGATTTATCAGCTCTCCGGAATTCGTGTCGCCCCGACGAAGCAGATTCTCGTTTCCAATCGGCTGCGCAAACGGCTGAAGGAAACGGGCATCGAATCGTTTGACGCCTACTACAAGTTTATTACAACCCCTCCCGGCAAAGCGGAAGTGGCTTCGTTTCTTGATGCCATTACCACCAATGAAACCTATTTTTTCCGTGATCTGAGCCAGTTTGACTGGCTCGGCAGGAATTTTCTTGATGAGCTGATTCAGGCCGCCGCCAAAGGCACTCACACCCGCCGAATTCGCGTCTGGTCTGCGGCAAGTTCCAGCGGGGAAGAGCTCTACACCATCTCAATTGTTCTGCGTGAGCATGCTGCCGAGCTTGCCGGCTGGCGCATTGAGCTGCTTGGCACGGATCTCTCCCAGCAGGTGCTTGATGCTGCCAGAAATGCGTGCTACGACGAACGCGCCCTGAGGCTGGTGGACGCTGCCCGTCGGCAGTCATTCTTTCAGCAGGACCCTGCAAACCCTGCCCGCTGGCAGGTCAGGCAGGACCTCAGAAGCATACCACGCTGGCGACGCCATAACCTCATGAACCCACTGGTGGGTGAAGAGCCTTTTGACGTCGTTTTTCTCAAAAATGTGCTGATCTATTTCGACAGCGAATCGAAAGAAAAAGTTCTCAGGAATGTCGTTGCGGCCATTAGGCCCGGCGGATTTCTCGTTGTCGGACCAACCGACTCGGTTTCCAAACATCTTGGTCAGATGACCCGCGAAAAGCCCTGGCTCTATCGCAAATGACAAAGGTCTGAATTATGAGTGGCATGTCATTCGCCCACCTTCTGCCGTTTTATCTTGATGAAACTGATGAGCAGGTCATTGCCTTAAACGATGCTCTGCTCAAGCTGGAACAGGATCAGTCAGATGGTCCGGCCCTCGCGGTCGCCTTTCGTATCGTGCATACGATCAAGGGATCGTCGGCCGCTCTCGGTTTTACGGAAGTCAATAAACTGACTCACCACCTTGAGTCTTTTTTTGATATGCTCCGCTCAGGCCAGAGGCAGCTTGATCGCGACTCGCTCAACCTCTTTTTTAAATGCCTGGATGAGCTCCGAAATTATCATCAGCGACTGCGTGAAACCGGTGAAGCCGCCGTTGATTTCAGCGATCTGATCAATCAGGTGATCATGCAGATCCGCCGGGTGCAGAATAATGAAACCGCTCCTGCGCAAAATGAAAATTCAATTACAACAGATATTCAGACAGCATCGTCGCTGGTAGTCCCTGAAGAGCAGGTCACGCTGGGCGACCACGATAATCTCTATGCCATTAAGGTGATTTTTCAGGAAGATATCAGCCTTCCCGATATGAAGGCGAGACTCATCGCCAAACGTCTTTCGTCAATGGGCGAGATCACAGCGGCCGACCCTCCGCTTGAAAAGCTTGATGAAATTGCTGATCTTCGTGGAATCACCTTTCGCCTCTCCACTGAATCGACACTCAGCGATGTCAATCTTGCCGTTGATATGTCCGGCGTCGCATCCATTGAAATCACTGACCTCAAAAAACCTGCCTCACCAGCATCCATAACCAGTTCTCAGCCAGATGCAATGAGAATTGAAACGGCTGATGTTAAGAAAGAAGCAGCATCAGCCCCTTCTGCCCCTGCCGATCAGCCGGCAATAGTCGCCACGGCCACAGCCAATCACGAACCTGTTTCCACGGCCGCTGAAGCCACAACGTCGGCCCCCAGACCTGCTGAAGCCAAACCCCCTGCCCCTTCCGATAAACCTGCCCAGAAATCAGTAGGTAAAGTGGGTGAAACAGTTCGCGTCGAGCTTGATCGACTCGATCATCTGATGAACCTCACCGGCGAGCTTGTATTAAGCAAGTCTCGCTTTGTTCAGGTGGCAAGCGCGCTTCAGGAAAGCCTTGGCCAGCGTGCACGTCGCCATATATCGGGCAATTCGCAGGAGAGCATAGACCTGCTACAGCAGTCGCTTGCTGCCGTATTCAGCGGCGAATCATCGCTTGAATCATTCGCTGATGTAATGGATGAACACCTCCGACGCCTGAGCGACGATTTCAGCAGCATGGCCCATGAATTGGCACGCACACGAAGCGCACGCCAGTCTATTGATGACCTGAACGAAGCCGTCCATCAATTGTCACGCGTCTGTGATGGTCTCCAGAAGGGCGTTCTCGACACCCGTATGATTCCCATCGGGCCTCTTTTTGAGCGTTTCCGCCGCGTCATTCGCGACCTCAGCCATGCTACCGGCAAAGAAATTCGCCTGAAAATCACCGGCGAATCCACAGAGCTTGATAAACGCGTAATCGACGAGCTGGCCGATCCGCTGGTCCATATGGTCAGGAATGCAGGCGATCATGGCCTTGAATCGCCCGACGATCGCGAAAAAGCCGGTAAGTCGAGAATCGGCACAATCAGCCTGGGGGCTGCTCATTCAGGCGACCGTGTGACGATCACCGTTTCCGACGACGGCCGCGGCATTAATGCCGAACGAATTCGCAGGAAGATCGTAGAAAAAGGCCTGGTTGATGAACTGGCCGCAGCCCGCCTGACCGAACGCGAACTTGTCTCTTACATCTTTCATCCAGGCCTTTCAACAGCCGAATCAGTCACTGATATCAGCGGCCGTGGCGTCGGTATGGACATTGTCAAAAGCCGGATTGAAAGCCTCAATGGCACGATTGACATCCGCACCACGCAGGGCCAGGGCACGACATTCGTCATCAGACTCCCACTGACACTTGCCATTCTGCCAAGCCTGCTTGTGCGGGTGCATGACGAAGTCTATGCCATCGCGCTTGATCATATTCGAGAGATTGTTGAAGTCAGGCCAGAGGGATTGCACCAGATTCGCAAGCGCCGCGTCATTGAAATTCGAAAAAAAATTGTGCCGGTCATTTCGCTCGACGACGTTTTCCTCTGGGGCAATATGCCTTATCCGCGTGCTGCCGCCAAGCCCGAAAATCAGGAAGAAAATGGCAATACAACGCGAATTGTCATTCTCCATTCCGCAGATGAAATGATTGGTCTTGAAGTCGATCATCTCATGGGCTTGCAGGAAGTTGTGCTCAAATCACTGGAAAAGAATCTTGGGCCTGTTGAAGGATTATCCGGAGCGAGTATTCTGGGTGATGGCCGTGTGTCGCTCATTCTTGATGTCGATCGCCTGATCGACAGAGCCTCGCAGGGCATCCTGGCCGCCAAATCAACCGTTGCCTGAATCCATGAATACTGAATTATCGGTCACAAGCCTCTCAGACGCCGGTCAAAAGGCCGCCGAAAGCCTCGGCGCGTGGATCAATCGTCGCGTTCAGCTCCATTGGCAGGAGCCCCGTAAAGTCGCTTTGGAAGACGCCGGGGCAATGCTCGGCAACCCTGAATCAATTGTGCCTGTCTGCATTCTTGAAGTCAGCGGCCCCCTGCCCGGCCGGCTTGTGCTGCTAGTCGATGCCGAAACAATTGCCAGTTTTGTCAATTCACTGCTTGGTCAGCCAGTTGAAATCACACCTGAACAAAAATTGCTGATCAATAACGACCCAATGACGTTTTGGGACGAACTCTCCCGATCCGCCGCCCTGGAAACGGCCAATATCGTCGCCTGTGCCTTTTTGAATGCACTCGCCGCCGCCCTTCCGGCTTCCGTTTCTGGCCTGCTCGTGCCCTCCCCGCCTCGTTTCGCGCTTGATTATGCCGGCTCGCTCGGGCAGTTCCTGCTTGCCGATCTGGCGGTTTTTTCGGATCATCTTCTCGTCACACAAAGCCGAATGCTGATCGACGACAATCAGCAAAGTGACTGGCGGCTCGTATGGATACCAATCGCTGATCATTCCCAGCCTGAATCTTCCGAAAGTCATAGCCGATGAGCCAGCCCGAATTGCCGGAAAACTGTCTCAATGTCGGTATCGGCCAGTGGAAGGTGACCCAATCGCCCACCGGCTTGCGCGCCATTCTTGGCTCGTGCGTGGGCGTGGCCCTTTACGACAGGCTTGGCAAGTGCGGCGGCCTGGCCCATATTCTGCTTCCCGACAGTCGCGGCTCCAGCGATTTTCCCGGCCGATATGCAGATACCGCCATTCCCGCCATGATCGACGAGATCTGCCGCCTGCGTGGCCCAGCCGTTAAATCAATGCTGGTCGCACGCATCGCCGGCGGCGCAAGAATGTTTGATACATCAGGCATGAAACCAATCGGCGAATCGAATCATGAAGCCGTCCTGAAAACACTTGGCGATTGTAGAATCACCGTTTTAGCCTGCGATGTCGGCGGCGAAGTCGGCCGAAACATGACCTTCGACACACGTTCAGGCCGTCTCTTTATCAAAAAAACCGGAGGCTCGCTTTATGAAATCTGAACGGATCTTCCCCTGCCGGCCTCAATTTCTGATAATCACAGAGGTTTACAACAGTAAAGATGCGCATCTGGAGTCTCTGCCATGCCACGCCTGCTGATTGTGGACGATGCACTTGTCATGCGTAAGATCATCGGCTCAATTGCCGTTGAAGCCGGTTGGACAGTCGTCGGCGAAGCCGAGAACGGCCTCCGTGGCGTTCAACTCTACGAAGAATTAAGGCCCGACCTCGTCACGATGGACCTCGTGATGCCCGTCATGGGCGGCCTTGAAGCCCTGAAACGCATTCACACAGACCACCCACTCGCCCGCATCGTCGTCATTACGGCCGTTGATCAGAAACAAACCCTCGTCGATGCCATCGAAGCCGGTGCAGCCGACTTTATCGTCAAGCCTTTCCAGCGCGATCATGTCAAAAATGTGCTCGTCAAAATTGGTGAAATGGTTGACCGCGAATCCTGACAAAATTCACAGACAACATTGTTTTCAAATGAATCGGACTTTGCTATCGTATTTTTTGCTGAATGAATTGATACCACCTCGGTCGGGTCGTCGCCATGAGCAATGAAGAGCCTCTGAAAGTATTGGTCGTTGATGATTCTGCCATCATGCGGCAGCTTCTCGTCGATATCTTTCGCTCTTCCAGCCGCATTCAGGTTGTGGGCACGGCAAAAGATGGCCGTGAAGCTCTTGAAAAAACCCGCGACCTCAGGCCCGACGTTATCACGCTTGATGTCGAAATGCCGGTGATGAATGGCCTTGAAGCCCTTCCTGGGCTTGTTGGCATCTACCAGAAGCCCGTGGTAATGGTAAGCTCCTTGACACATGAAGGAGCCGAAACCACGCTTCAGGCTCTTGAGCTGGGGGCCGTTGATTTCGTACCCAAACCCGGCACCAACCAGATCGCCCGACTGCGAGAAGATGCAGAAGAGATCGTCGCCAAAGTCATTGCCGCAGGCAGCAGCCAAATTCGCATTACCCCTGCTTCGGTCCGTATTTCCAAACCAGCAGTGCCCACGCCCCCGCCAATCGCCGGGCAAAGTGCCACAAAAAAAACAAATATTGCAAAAGTCTCTGGTAGTCTCCACGGCTCCCCGCCCCATCATCTTATTCTGATTGGCGTTTCAACCGGCGGCCCACAGGCACTTAATGACACACTCAGCCTTATTGAGCCCCCCATTCCGCCCGTGCTGATCGTGCAGCACATGCCCGGCAAATTTACTTCGGCATTTGCCAAACGTCTGGATAGTAAATGCGCTGTCGATGTGCGCGAGGCCGTGTCTGGCGACCGGCTTCGAAATGATCTGATCCTGATCGCTCCGGGCGGCATGCACATGCGCCTCGTTGGTAAAACCCCCGAAACCGCACGTATTGAAATCACCGACGACCCGCCCATGACCGGCCATAAGCCTTCGGCAGATTATCTTTTCGAATCGGCCGTGCCAATCTTCCGCCATGCTATCACGGCGATCATCATGACAGGCATGGGCCGCGATGGTGTGCGTGGCGCACAGCTTGTTCGCTCGGCTGGTGGATCAACTTTTGGCCAGGATGAGGCCACTTCAACGGTCTATGGAATGAACAAGGCAGCTTGGCTGGAAGGAGCCATCCAGAACCAGTTTCCTCTTGAAAAACTGCCCTCTATCATTCGTCATACATGGTCGGCCACAAATCGCCTTTAAATCAAAAACACTTAAAAACTGGATTTTTCAAATTTCGATTATTATTCATTCTTCTTAAATTCAAATCTGACAGAAAACCGGAGTTGATAAGACATTTGGGAATTTCACTTGTAAACCACATTTAAAAAACAAGGCGAACAAGGCTGACCCGAAGCGCTAGCTTGAAGTTGCGCTTTTTTTCGTCGATCTGCTGAAGTCCCAGAATTCGATAGGATTTTTAAATGGCCGGAGGCCATAACTATTCATAGACAGCTCCTCCGGAGCCCAATAATACAATGCCCATTCTTATCAATGGCCGGAGGCCATAACTATTCATAGACAGCTCCTCCGGAGCCCAATAATACAATGCCCATTCTTATCAATGGCCGGAGGCCATATCTATTCATAGACGGCTCCTCTGGAGCCGCAAAGAAAACAGATTCATCTAAAAGCGAAACTTCAAAGCTTGCATTTCGTTTTAGCATGCTGTCGTGAAATTGCGGCAAAAAAAGCAGCAAAAAGAAAGAAATATCCGGTTTTCTCTATGATTTGAGTTTAGCCTGAAAAAAATTCCTAATCATTTTACTTGTGCCTTAATCGCAGTCCGGCATGACTTGTCAA
>JBILGL010000193.1:0-7493 GCA_044351075.1 Isosphaeraceae bacterium
GGTTCAAAATGGCGTTTTCGTCATAGCTGAGAAATTTGCAACACAACTGACTGAAGAATATTTGGCGGAGACGTCATCATTGTTCTATCTTACTCCGGGTCAAACGTTTTCATCAAAATGACTTCTGCGCTGAATTTGATTGAAATTCATCAAATCTGCATGCATCTACATGAAAACAAGCCAACTATGCCAAAGATCTCGTGATGAATTGAGGTCTATGACCAAATCGCTTGCCCCGAACTTGCAATTGCTTTGCCCAATTTACTTATCTATTCGGCATAATCCATCAATTTTACCGAATCGCTATCAATTGCCACTTTCGGTTTTGGATTGCATATAGTCAACATAATCCCTGTTTTTGAAATCATGACAAAAATTATCCTGCCAGTCTTAAGAATAAATAAACATGTTCTAGATTAATCATTGATCAGTAATAGCTCGCGAATGCTGATCAAGATGGTTTTACAATCATCTTTCTTAAAACTTGACCAGCCCAGTGCAGCTATTCAGCTCGGAGCCGAACGCCCAATGAAAAGTTTTTATCTTCGCATTGCTCTTCTGATTCTGATGAGTGTCGCAGTCAGCTCCTTGCCCGGATGCGGCGGCGCTGATTCTGCAAACCCTTCTCCTGGTTCAATTTCCGCCAAGAAAAGCGACTTGGGCGGTGGCGTGGAAAAGCCGAAAACCAAGGTCAGGTCCAAAAAATAATCGCTCATCCCATTTCAGGCCCGATGATGCAATCGCCACAGGGCCTGGATAATCCAAAAACCCGTTTGATTTTCGTTGAGTCTTGATTGATCCATTACTCCTAACCTTAGCAGGTGCAGAATGATAGCCAAGTTTCACACTGATCGGAAATTGTCACGGCGAGGCTTCACGCTCATTGAGCTGCTGGTCGTCATCGCCATTATCGCCGTCCTGATCTCGCTGCTTCTGCCCGCCGTTCAATCGGCTCGCGAAGCTGCCCGCCGCGCCCAGTGCATTAACAATCTCAAGCAGCTCGGCCTGGCCAGTGCCAATTATGAAAGCTCTAACGGCTCATTCCCGATGGCTTTTTATTTTCAGCTCTACCCCGGCAATTTCTACGCCGATCATCACAGCGTTTTTGTCTCTCTTCTGCCTCATATCGAACAGGTGCCCGCTTACAACGCCTGGAATTCCAGCCTCGGGATGTTCTGCGACCAGAACGCCACCGTTTCGGGCATGGGCAACAATTTTCTCTGGTGCCCCAGCGATACCGAAATTCGTGGCATTCGCCACACTTACAACGCCGGCGACATCTACAACAATGCACCTTACCCCATGTGCTATAGCGACTACGCCTTCTGCATGGGTCAGTGGACAGGCTCTGTCACTGGTGGCCCCGGTGGCACCGCAGCCCAGCGAAGCGCTGTGCTGATGCAGCAAAATGGCCTGATCGTTTCCAGCGGTTATAACAATGCCATTCTGCCCGGTGCAGGCCGTGGGCCAGTCACTGTCGCCGCTGTCACCGATGGCACTTCCAACACCGTTGCCGCCAGCGAGCGCGCACACGGCATGCTCAATAAAAGCGACGGCTCGTTTTACGACTGGCACTGGTGGACTTCAGGCAATTATGGCGACACCCTTTTCACGGGCTACTGGCCTGTAAATCCGCAGAAAAAAAGCTCTAACTTTACCGGGCAGGATCAGGCTGGTGCCTTCATCAATGGCGTCTCCTCGTTTCATGCAGGCGGCGTAAATATCGCCATGGCTGATGGTTCCGTCAGGTTCATCAAAGATACCATTTCAAATTGGACCTATGATGCATCAGGCCTGCCCACAGGTGTCAGCAAAAACGGTAATTTCTTCATGATTACCAACCCCTCTTTGCTTAACCCCGGCGTCTGGCAGAAACTTTGTTCCATCAATGGCGGCGAAGTCATTTCTGCCGATTCGTATTGATCTGAATCCGCGAAGAAATCATCCTGCAAAAGGCCGGTTTTCGAACCGGTCTTTTTTATTTTACATACTTTTGAAAAACCGAAACTTCTTTTGATGTGGTCAAATCGGCTCAATTGTTTTATTTTGATGCATGACTCAGGCTCGTTCTATCTTGGGTGGCGTCATGCTGTTACTCCCACCCATCCTCTGTTGCAGCAGGTATTTCCGAAGGCAATAATGGCGAAGATCTTTCGTGTTGGTCTGGGCCACGATACCCACAGGCTTGTCGAAGGCCGGCCGCTGATTCTTGGCGGCATACGAATCGAAAACAGTCTTGGTCTCCTCGGTCATTCGGATGCCGACATCGTCCTTCATTCTGTGGCCGACGCCTTGCTGGGTGCCGCCGGCCTCGGAGACATCGGCGAACATTTCCCAGATACATCGCCCGAATGCAAAGACCTGGACAGCTCCATCCTGCTCGCCAAAGTCGTAGCCGACGTAAAAGCCAAAGGCTGGTCAGTTGTAAATGCCGATATCATCATTCATGCACAGGCACCCAAACTTTTGCCCTATAAGCCCCTGATGCGTGCCAGAATCGCAGAACTGCTGGGCGTTGGCATTGATCTGGTGAACCTCAAAGCCAAAACCGGCGAAAAGGTCGGCCCCGTTGGCCGCCTCGAAGCCATGCAGGCCGAAGCGATCGTGCTGCTCGAAAAAGACTCGGCCGAATAATCGCAAGTATTCAGAGAATCATTTGATACGTCGAATCTGACAGGACATCGCCCCATGCCGCTCCGGGTTTATAACACGCTCAGCCAGACCAAGGAAGATTTTCAGCCACTTGATCCACCACGGGTCGGCATGTACGTCTGCGGCCCCACCGTTTATTCCAATAGCCACATCGGCCACATGGTCGGCCCCGTGATTTTCGACACCATCAAACGCTACCTCAGCTACCTCGGCTATAGCGTCACCTGGGTCGTTAATATCACCGACGTTGACGACAAACTCATCATTCAAGCCATTAAGGACAACACCACCGTCAAGGCGCTGGCCGAAGCGGTAACTGCTGATTATCTCCGCTGCCTTGAATCACTGAACGTCAACGGCATTGATCACATGCCCCGCGCCACAGAGCACATAGAAGAGATCCTTCAGATTACCGAAGATCTTGTCAACAGAGGGCTTGCATACCCTTCCAGTGGCGATGTCTATTTTGATGTCTCCAAAGACGGCGACTACGGTAAACTTTCCCACCGCGACCCCGAAGAGCTTCGCGCAGGGGCACGCATTGAACCATCAAGCCTGAAAAAACACCCCGGCGATTTCGCCTTATGGAAAGGCTCCAAGCCCGGTGAACCAGCCTGGGAAAGCAAATTCGGCCCCGGTCGCCCCGGCTGGCATATTGAATGCTCGGCCATGAGCATGCGATTCCTTGGCCCCAGTTTCGATATCCATGGCGGTGGCCTTGACCTCGTCTTCCCACACCACGAAAACGAGCTGGCCCAAAGCGAAAGCTATCACGATAAACCCTTTGTGAAATATTGGTTACATAACGGCCTGCTGACCAAAAACGGCCGCAAGATCTCCAAGAGCGACCCCGACACGATCGTTCTCATGAACGACCTGCTCGCCCGCTTCGACCCCGACGTCATCCGGGCCCTGCTGCTCTCCAGCCACTATCGCAGCCCCATCGATTTCGGCAACTCCCGACTCGACGAAATCGGCCGCGGCCTCAAAGCCTTCCGCAACCTATTCGACCGATTCCAGCGCATCAGCGGCCTCTCTTTCTATACGCTGGCTGCACCCGTCAAACGTGGCGATTTCCTGAGCGATGGCACGCCATTCCTCGACCAGGTCGCCGAACATCGCCAGACCTTCCTCGACGCCATGGACGACGACTTTAACACAGGTGCGGCTCTGGCAGAGCTTTATGAACTCGTCCGCACGATTAATCGATTTGCTGATCAGCATCATCTTGAAGGTCCTGTGGCAAATCAGAATCACCCGGAAACCGTCGCCAAAGACCAGTGGATCCTCGGCATGACGGCCCTTCGCGAACTTTCGCTCATCCTGGGGCTGTTTGAAGCTCCGCCCAAATCTGCCGATTCCGGCGACGACACCCTCAGCTCCGGCCTCATGGATCTGGTGCTGCATTTGCGTGCGGAACTCCGCAAGGCCAAAAACTTTGCGCTGGCTGATGAAATTCGTAACCGGCTGACTGCCCTCAACGTCGTTCTGGAAGACCGCCCGGGTGGCCAAACCACTTGGAAACGTGGCTGATTTCTGCAGTATGGGCACTCTTTAACCCATAACATCAAGCCAGATCGAAGGATAAGATCATGCCAGCGAGAGAGGCTGCTGATATTGCCGAAAAAGCTGGTCGATTTGACTTCATCCCCGGCCGAGTGCTGGGTGTTGACCCTGGCCTTGGCACGACCGGTTATGCCGTAATGGATATGAAAGCCGGGCTTGGGGTCGGGCCAATCGGGAATTTGGTCGAAGCCGGTATTCTTCGCCCGAAATCATCCAACGGCAATGATTTAGACGAACGCTTGATGGATCTTCATCTCAATATTCTTGATATCCTCGAGGAATATCGCCCGGAATATCTGGCAGTGGAACGCATCCACACCCATGCCAAACATCCGAGAACGGCCATTTTGATGGCTCATGCCCGTGGGGTAATCGTGCTGGCAGCTCAGCTAAGGGCTGTAAAAGTCAGAGGTTATGCAGCAACGCAGATTAAAAAGACGCTCACTGGCAGCGGCCGTGCGCCGAAAGAGCAGATGCAGCAGGCGGTAAAAATCCAGCTCTCATTGACAGAAGATCCTGAGCCACATGACCTTGCAGACGCCTGCGCTGTTGCCTTCTGCCATCTGGCTCTGACTCGCTTTGAAACGCTGACAGCTCATAAAAGCATGAATTAATTCGACTTAACGAATGATTCAACACTTTTCGTATTTTTTCGACTGATTTGTTTATACTGATGACAGTCAGAATGCCACTCGAGTATGCATCGGGAAAAGTCAATGGATCGTTTCATCAAGTTTCTGGCCGCCCTGCTCTTATTCATAAGCCCTTGTTATTTAAGGGCTGACGAGCCGAAGAAGACCAATCGGCTGAGCAAATCAGCCAGCCCATACCTTCTGCAACACGCCCATAATCCCGTTGACTGGTACCCTTGGGGCACTGAAGCATTTGAAAAGGCACGGAAAGAGCAGAAACCGATTTTTCTCTCCGTCGGCTATGCCGCCTGCCACTGGTGCCATGTCATGGAACGTGAAAGCTTTACGGATGAAGCGATTGCAAAATTGCTGAATGAATCGTTCGTCTGTATCAAGGTTGATCGCGAGGAACGCCCCGACGTTGATGCCGTCTATATGGCCGCCCTTCAGGCATTTCTAGGCGGCGGCGGCTGGCCCATGAATATGGTGCTGACACCCGAAGGAAAGCCGTTCTTCGGGCTGACGTATCTCCCGCCCCGCGATAAGGATGGCGACGAAGGATTCGAATCGGTCATGAAGCGTGTAAGAGACGCCTGGCGAGACCACCGGGGCGAACTCGAAAAAGACGCCAAAAACCTCTCCGACGCTGCCCGTCGCCTCGCTGCCGCCGAATCTGCAATCATCAGCCGTGGGCCGGTGCCGCCTGACCTTGCCTCAAAAAGCCTTCAGGAGCTGGCCGACCAGTTCGACCCCAACTATGGCGGCTTCGGCGCCAATTCCAAACGCCCACGCTCTCCCAAATTCCCGGAGCCTGTTAACCTTCTCTTTCTCCTTGATCTGGCAGAGGATAAGTCGATATTTAACGACCCTGAAAAATCGACCAGGGCACGTGAAATGGCGATCACCACCATGGACGCCATCGCCCGTGGCGGCGTGCGCGACCACCTCGGCGGCGGCATCCACCGCTATAGCACCGACCGCTACTGGCTTGTGCCTCATTTTGAGAAGATGTTGTATGACAATGCTTTATGGCTCTCAGCCTGCGCCCGTGCCTACAAACTGACCGGCGAAAACCGATGGAAAAAAGAGGTGGACGATACCGTCCGCTTCCTTCGCGAATCGCTCCTGCTCCCTTCAGGTGGCTTCGCCTCGTCGCTCGATGCCGACACCAATGGCCAGGAAGGGCTGACTTATGTCTGGACAAAAGAAGAACTTGAGAGTCTCATCAAAGCCGAACCCGAAGCTGCCCTCTTTCGCGATATCTATGGCCTGAAGCTCGCGCCCAACTTTGAAAACCGCGATTATATTCTGGCCATCAGCGAGCGATGGGCTACCATCACAAATGACGTAAAGCTCTCTCAGGACGAGATTAACAAAAAGCTCGACCCGATTCGCGCGGCACTTTTGAAAGTTCGCCGCACTCGCCCACAGCCCGGCCTTGACGACAAATGCCTGACCTCGTGGACTGGCCTTGCCATCGGTGGGCTGGCTGATGCCGCCCGACTTGCCGATAATCGAGAAGCATTGGAGTTGGCCCGCTCGGCCGCCCGTTTTATTCTCGATAAACATCGAAGCAACAATGTCTTAAAACACGTTTCAAGACGCGAAACAATTTCTCCGGACGGGCCATTTCTGGAAGATTACGCCTACCTGATTGATGGCCTGATGAAGCTCCATCAGGCAACAGGTGAATCAACGTGGTTGAATGAATCTAAATCACTCACCACCAAGATGATTGAACTCTTTCTTGATCCACGCGACGGAACCTTTTTTGAAACCATGGCCGGGGCCACTGATCTCTTTGTTCGTCCACGAAACCTCTTCGACAATGCCATGCCAAGCCCGGCCGGCCTGGCAACGCTAAACCTTGTAAATCTTGCGCAAATCACAAATGAGAAAGTCTTTAGTGATACGGCACAGAAAAGTATTGATGCCACATCCGGCTTTTTCAACACCTCGCCCGACTCCGTCCTGAGCTTTGTAAGGGCCGCTCTCAAAACGAACCAAAAAAATCCTCCTGCTCAACTTGCAAAAATGGATGATCCTCCAAAATCAAAAGCGGCCAAGCCAATGCCGGTGACAGTCGCTGCTGTAGGGTCTGGAAATTACAAAGCCACTGCCGGTAAAGAATTTAAAGTCGATTTTGATCTCCTCATCGAACCCAAATATCACACGTATGCCAACCCATCGGGGGCAGAGTCCGCCAAGCCAACGGAAGTCGATCTTGATGAAGCAACCGCCAAGCCGGTGACGCTCAAACGAATTGATTATCCGGAAGGAGAGGCCAGGCAGATATCCTCCGCAGGTCTTGAACCTGTCATTATTTACGAAGGCAAAAAACGATTCGTTGCCGTTCTTGATATTCCCCAGAACGCCAGCCAAGGTACGATCAAAACCAGTCTTGTGGTGAATTATCAGGTCTGCACCGATCAATTCTGTCTGCCGCCAACAAAATTACGCCTTCCGATAACTCTTGAAATTGTAAAGCCTTGAGTCGCAAAAAACGCAAGCCCGCCCCTGCCCTTGCCGGCGTAAATGGCTGGCTCTTGATTGATAAGCCTTCAGGAATGACCTCTCGCGACGTGCTCAATCAGGTTGAGCGAAAGTGGCGAGGTGTCAAGTTTGGCCACGCCGGCACACTCG
>JBILGL010000009.1:0-22684 GCA_044351075.1 Isosphaeraceae bacterium
CACACCCGCCTGACGGGCCACGGCATCGAAAAGGGCAATTTGCAGGCCGGGGCCGAGTGAATCGTCCCACATCAGGCTGGCAGCGTTCTGGCCTTTTACACGAGCAATGTCGTCTTCCCGCGTGAAGCCCCAGCTATAAAACATGGAGCCTTCACCCACACCCACCACGCCCGACTTGAGCTTCACTTCGAATATGTCAAAATATTCCCAGTGCGGCAGCTCTCTGGCCATATTCCGGGCCGCCACCGGGCGAAACGGCAGCCGAACACTGGTGCGCGTAATCGACTCGATCGTCAGCGGATGATCAGCGTCATACGTCGTTTCTGCCAGCAATTCGCTTGGAAAATAACGGCTGAGAGCCGCCGCCGACATCGCCCCGATCGATTTTCGCCAGAAATCACGTCTGCTTCGCGAAGAAGTTTGTGCCGGGCTGGTAGATGGCATGACTGATAGAGGATCATACATGGCAGGTCTCTCTCTTGGTGGCAGCAGATAATGGAGTGTATCATTATTCAACAATATTGCCTCACGAAGGTCAATCATCTGGAAAAGAGATTCATGAATTTTAAATTGCTCCGCTCAATTGTATTTATTGGATTGATCAGAGCGATCGCTTTTGACCATCTACTTTTAAATGCAGACGAACCGCCGGCCAATGGTGCTGTAGAGGCCATCAGCACAGCCGAGCGGGTTGATCGTGAAATTTTTTTTGAAACAAATGTGCGCGGAATTTTGGTCGGGAAGTGCTTGAATTGTCATGGAGGAGCTAAGAGAGAATCAAGCTATAGCGTCAATTCTCGAAATGAAATCCTTAAAGGCGGTCGCCTGAAAAAAACAATCGTATCGGGAAAATCAGCAGAAAGCCCATTTTTGAAATTCATTCAAGTCAGTAATACGACAGATAAAACCAAATATCATTTTATTTCAGAAATAGAATTTCAGCAGATCAAGCGCTGGATTGATGATGGTGTTATCTGGCCGGCGACCGATCCATTCCTGAAAATGAAATAATATGTCAGGACTATTTTTCAACTTCAGGCATGCGCCAGAGATACCACATGGCGACTGATCGCCAGGGCCGCCAGTGGTTTGTAAGCTCTGCGGCTATTGCAGGTTTTGGATGTGCCGATAATTCAAAATGTTTTTTCAGCCCTTCCTTAATGCCTAGATCTGCCACTGGCAGTACATCCGGACGATTCAGGGCAAAAATCAGAAACATTTCTGCTGTCCAGCGCCCAATACCTTTAACAACTGTCAGTTTTTCAATAATGGTTTCATCATCAAGTGATTGTAATTCATTCAACTTCAATTGACCACTGCCGACGCGGTCAATCAGGCTGAGCAGATAGTTCCTTTTTTGCTGCGAAACGCCGCACGATTGCAGAAAATCGCTGGTCAGTTGCTGCGTTGATTCAATCGTCCACGGGTCGGGCATGATCGAAGCGACCCTGCCGAAGATATTGGCTGCGGCCTTGTTGGATATCTGTTGGGAAATAATCGATTGTGCCAGAGTGGCCAAATAGTCACTCCGAGGCCGAAGCTGGCAGGGACCAACTTTTTCAATCAGTTCTGCCAGCTTACCGTCGGCTGATTTCAAATACTTTTGGGCTTCCGACCAGGGATCGGTTGCATTTTTTTTTCTAGTCATGATTGCATTAGTTTTTGATTCTCAGAACGCGATTATTGTAACTGTCGGTAATGAGATAATCACCATTTGATGCTTCTACAATACCATGCGGTCGATTCACCTGCGCTTGCCTTGCCGGACCGCCCAAGCCAGCCGTGCCTGCCTTGCCTGTGCCCGTAATGACTTGTGTCTTTTCCGACTTTGGATTGTATTTCAAAATCTGGTGATTCTCGGCATCAGCAATCAGCACATTTCCATTCTGATCAATTTGAATATGCTTTGGACCATTCATCTGGCAGTCTGCGGCTGGGCCATCGCCCCCTTTCAGCCCTTTTGTGCCAGCCATATTCACAACGGTTTTTATTTTACCATCAGGGGTAACCACTCGAAGGGCATTCCCACCACGTTCCAGCACATAGACATTTCCCGCCTTGTCTGCCGCTACGGCTCGAGGGTCAACCAGCGGCTCTTCTATGGCAATTCCGCTTTCTTTCGGCCGCCCTTTTTTGCCGTTACCCGCGACGCGTGAAATCATTCCCGATTTCAATTCAATTTTACGAATCACATAATTATGCAAATCTGCCAGATAGAGAATTTGACCATCCGGCGATAATGCAACGCAGTAAATGCCGCCGAGATCTGCCTTGAGTGCTGCACCGCCATCGCCGGAAAAACCTTTATTTCCCGTGCCTGCGATTGTTTCAACGGTTTTATCTGCTGCATGATATTTGCGAACAACCACATTCCAGGTATCAGCCAGATAAATATCACCTGTCATGGGATGAATTGCAATATTGTGCACACCATCAAACGATGCTTCAAGGGCAGGTTGTTTACCCGGCGATGGCTTGCCTTTTTTGCCGGTTCCAGCAATTAACTCCACTATACCATTTGCATTTAATCGCAAAATTCGCTGGCCTTCCGCCATTTCGGCAATCACGAGACGACCCTGAGGATCAAACTCGGAATAAAATGGTTCTTTGAGTTGCAATTCCTTCGCCGCACACGGCGGTGCGGACTTGCCGCCACCAGCGACGAGATCAATCGTCTGGGCTTTGCCTTGAATACAAAACTGGATTAAGGCCAGCATATACACGAAGCCTGTTGTTCTCATTCTCATCTATTTATCCTCTTGTATTGGTGTTTTTTGCCATGGAATACGGCCAGCCTGTTGCAGGTGCAGTTGTAATCGGCGGATCAGTTCATTTCTTTTCGCTTGATTGACAGTTGAGAGATCTTTTTTCTCATAAGGATCATCATCCAATTGAAAAAGCCCAGCTGGCTCAAATGGTGTATTCAGAACCAGCTTCCAGGGCCCAATTCGGAGTGCTTCAATTGTCTTACCGGCAAATACTGGACCACCTTCCCGTCGCACAAAATAGAGTTCTCTGTTTTGAAAATCGGTATTCGCTGCCGGATTTCGCAAGACTTGACCGAGCGACCGACCATCAAATCTTGTTGTATTTAAGTCGCCACCTGCCAACTGAATTATTGTCGGATACCAGTCAAATGTTGCTGCAGGAACAGATGCCTGTAAGCCTGCCGGAAATTGGCCAGGCCAGCGGGCCGAGCAGACAACTCTAAGCCCGCCTTCATACATTTCACCTTTTGTGCCGCGCCAGGGACCATTGTCAGCGGCATGGCTTAACTGGCCCCCATTATCCGATGTAAATACAATAATTGTTTTCTGTTCAATACCTGTTTTTTTAACAGCATTGAGCAATTTACCGACACCGTCATCCATCTGTTCTATTAATGCAACGAGTTTCGCTCTTTTTTCAGATAATTCCGGATTTCTCGACCTGACTCGTCCCAGCCATTGAGCGGTGGGTTGAATCGGGTCATGAGGCGCATTGTAAGCAAGATAGAGAAAAAATGGTTTTGCCGATTTCGCCTGCTTTTCAACTTCATCTACAGCCCATTGTGTAAACAGATCAGTTGCATGGCCTGCTGGGTTAATTTCATTTTGATTCAGACGCATCCAGTTTTTTCCGCCCCTCAAGTGCGTGTAATAATCGTCCATCATGTCGCCAAGAAATCCATGATAAAACTCAAAACCACGATCATTCGGCACTTCTCCCGGGCCATATCCCAAATGCCATTTGCCTATCATACTGGTCGAATAACCGAGCAATTTCAATCGCTCGGGCAGTAGTTTGATATCTTTCCTGAGATAACCCCAACTATCAGTCGCATTCTGGCGGATGACGCCGGGAACGCCGGCGTCATCCGGATAAAGCCCGCTCATCAGTGCGGCTCGTGTTGGCGAACATACAGGCGAATTGGCATAAAAATTCGGAAAACTCACGCCATTTTGAAAAATTTTATCAATGTGCGGCGTTTGCACTCCATTTTTGCCTTGCCCATAAAATGAAATATCATTTCGACCAAGATCATCAGCGATAATAAAAATGATGTTAGGCTGATCAATACCGAAGCTGGCTTGAACAACGGAAATAAAAATGCAACAGGCGATGAAGAATGGATGCAACAATCTCATGATCTACCCTTAAAACCAGGGTTTGGCGAGGGTTGTTGAGCCTTGATCATTCTTTTCCATTCGTTGAGCATCTTTTCGAGTCGGGCAGCTTGGTCAGGCGATTCTTTGATCAGATTCTTTTTTTCAGCGGGATCATTTTTCAAGTCATAAAGCTCTGTTTCACCGGTCTCATCGTATTGCAGCAATTTATGATCTTCATGAATTATGGCAGAAACTGGAGTTGTTGTTTCATAATAATGCGGATAATGAAAATAAACTGGTCTTTGATTGTATTTTTCAATCTTGCCGGAGATCAGCCCGGAAATATCAATTCCATCTGATTCAACGGTTGAGTGATCAGCATCTGTCAATTTCAATATTGTTTCATGTAAATCGTATGTCACAACGCGCTGGTCGATAACGCGGCCGTTTGTTTTCTTACCAGGCGGCTTAATGATCAGTGGTACACGAATTCCACCTTCATATAGAGAACCCTTACCACTTCTAAGCGGATGATTGGATGTAACCGCTCCATTACGACCGTTTTTATCGCCCAGATAACCGCCATTATCCGAAGTAAAAATAATGAGCGTATTATCATATTGTTTGGTTTTCTTCAAATGATCCAATACCCGACCGACATTAAAATCAAGATTTTCAATCATGCCGGCATAAACTGGATTCTGATGAATAAGCCCCGACTTTAATTTGGACTCATATTTTAATTTCAATGGCTCCGGGCATTCAATGGGTGTATGAGGCGCATAGTGGGCGAGATAAAGGAAAAATGGATTCTTGCCTGCCTGATCAATGATCTCTATGGCTTTATCGGTCAATTGATCGGTGAGAAAATCGCCTTGTTTGCCGAAGTCCAGGCCGGGCACATATCGAAACTCATTTCTAAATCGTGTATTATTCTTAAATGGCCAGAAAAATGTAGGAGGGGCTCCCCATCGTGTGCCACCCACATTGATTTCGAAACCCTGAGTCTCTGGTGCGTTGTCGCCATCTCCCAGATGCCATTTTCCGACAACGGCCGTTCGATAGCCCTTCTTTCCAAGTTTCTCAGCCAGTGTTTTGTAACGCTGGGGCAAGTGATCAAGTGAGAAGCCAGGCAGTAATTTTCTTGATTGGTCGGGCTTTGTCGCCCCTTCCGACCAGATGGTAATAGGAATCTTTGCAGGATGCAGGCCAGTCATTAATGCGGCACGTGTCGGAGAACAGACGGGTGCCGCCGAATAGGCTTGTGTGAATCGAATTGCATTTGCTGCCAGTTGATCAAGTGCCGGTGTTTCATGAAGATCAGCCCCATAACAGCCAAGATCAGCCCAGCCAAGATCATCACAGAGTATCAACAGCACATTCGGCTTTGGCTCTTGCGCACAGGCATTATTATCTGAATTCATTTCAACTGAAATGAAAACAGATAATAATATTACAATTCTTGAGATCATTCGTGCGCAAAGTTTCATTTCAGTCAGCTTTTTTCTTTTTGGCGGCCGCTTTTTTCGCTGGAATCTTTCGGGGCGGGATTTCACCATGAATGCCGGGCAAATCGGCCTTGGCATTGATTTTTTCCAGCTCCCAGTAAATACCATCGGGTTTGATTTCAATGAGTCTTGAACGACTGCCGGGGGCGGGCGGTGCACTTGTCTTTGGCAACCATCGGGTGAGATCGGTTTTAACGTCGTTGTATTTGGCATCAATCGCCAGATTGGTCCACTCGTGCGGGTCGGCCAGCATGTCGTAAAGCTCTTCAGAGCCATCCGCATAGCGAATATATCGCCATTTGGTGGTTCGAATGCCGTGATTTCCCGGCCCGTGTGTGGTGATGGCTGGTTGCAGCCTTGGGGTTGCAGCGTGTTGCAATTGAGGCATCAGGCTGATGCCTTCAAGATCAGGCCGGGCGGGCAATCCGGCTAGTTCGAGCAGTGTCGGATAGATATCCAGAAGTTCGGCAGGCTCATTACACTGAGAGCCTGGAGTAATGCTGGGGCCGGCCCAGATGAGGGGGACTTTTGTCGAACGATCCCAGAGCGTATTTTTGCCGGTCAGCCCTTTTTCGCCCAGATGCCAGCCATGGTCTGACCAAAGGACGATGATTGTATTTTCAACCAGTCTGTTTTGTTCAAGAGCGTCCAGCACACGGCCGAGCTGGGCATCCATAAAACTGATGGAGGCCAGATAGCTTCTCACCAGATTTTTCCACTGATTCTCTTTTTTCAGCCAGGCCAGTCGAGGTTCGGGCAGATTCCAGTAAAGATAATCCGAAAATTTTGGCAGATCATTCCGATCATCATCTTTTACCGCAGGCAATTGCAATTCATTTTCCGGGTAAAGATCAAACCACTTCTGGGGAGCAAAGCAGGGCACATGCGGGCGACGAAAACCAACACCGAGAAAAAACGGCTTGTTGATGCCTGATTGCATTTGATTAATTGCCCAGGTGGCCACCTTGTAATCTTCCAAAATCGAATCTTCAGCCGGAAAGACGCCCCAGTCCATCGCAAGAATTGGGTCTGGAGTTTCCACGAGCTTTTTCATTGGGAATGGCCCGTGGCCGCCGTGATGGCCCCAGACGCTGAATTCTGTGCCGGGCTTACGGCCGTCGGGTTCTGGATAGGCATCATGCCAGATTTTGCCGGTTGTCAAAGTGGTGTAACCATTGGCTGCAAAGGCCTGAGGCAGGCTGACAACACTGGTAAAACCGGGCACCTTGCGTATGGTGGGCTCAAGCGAATAAACGCCGGTTGTTGTTGGTCGAAGCCCTGTTAAAAGGCTGGTGCGGGAGGGGTTACAAAGTGGTGACTGGCAGTGGGCATTGGTGAAAGTGGTGCCACGAGCGGCAAGTCGGCTGAAATTCGGCGTCTTGGCCTGTGGATGCCCGCCGAGCGGTTCTACCCAGTCGTTGAGGTCATCCACAGCAATAAAAAGCACGTTGGGCGGTTGCTTTTTCGATTGAGCCGGGGAATTGCCGGCAAAAGCCGAAGCGGTATGAAGCCAGATTATGCAAGCTGCCAACAGGGGCTGGAATAAATAGGGTTGACGCATTTTTGCAGCTTTTGATCCAGAGTTCAGGAGGGTTTTATTCCTATCATAAAAACAGTTGAAGGGGGATGGAAGAACCCTCTACCGAATTTATTGGGCGATTTTCATTTTCGCTGGTGTTTTATTCAATGGTTAAACAATCACTTGCGAAAATCTCCCGTGACTATTAATTTCAAGTGAAATCGACGCGGATTTTTCGAATAGTCA
Organism: Isosphaeraceae bacterium; assembly: GCA_044351075.1. Classification (GTDB taxonomy): domain Bacteria; phylum Planctomycetota; class Planctomycetia; order Isosphaerales; family Isosphaeraceae; genus QWQI01. The sequence continues at coordinate 7,362 of JBILGL010000009.1, forward strand.
ACAAAAGGATCAATCAATGATCATCCGATCATTTCTCAGCATATCAATCTCATTGCTTTGCATTCTAAATGTGGGAAGATCTAACGCGGATGAAATCAAATCGCCGCAATTGATTGAGGTGAGGAAGATTTGGGATGCTGGAAAGCATAATGCATTTACGGATTTAATTCGATTTCAGGATCAGTGGTATTGCACTTTTCGCGAATCGACGGCGCATGTGGGTGGTGATGGCGGAATTCGGGTGATTTCAAGCAAAGATGGCAAGGATTGGAAATCGATTGCATATATTACGGAAAAAGAAATTGATTTGCGCGACCCGAAGTTTTCAATTACACCTGATGGACGTTTGATGATCGTGGCCGGCGGGTCGGTTTATAAGGGCGGTAAAGTGCTATTGGGCAGGCAGCCGCGGGTGATGTTTTCGGCGGATGCCATTGCCTGGACAGCCCCTCAGCGTGTGCTTGGAGAAGGCGATTGGCTCTGGCGCGTGACATGGCATAAGGGGGTAGCTTATGGCATTTCGTATATTCCGCAGGCCCGCGTGCTGCCGAATGCGAAGGCCGCAGCCAATCGCGAAGATACAATCAAGCCTGGGCCTGCCGACTGGAAATTAAAACTTGTGCGAAGCACAGATGGCATTGAATATGAAATTCTGAAATATCTGGATGTGCCGGGTTTTGCGAATGAATCAACGGTGCGGTTCATGGCTGATGATACGATGGTGGCCCTTGTGCGGCGAGAGGCGGGTAATCGTCATGGCTGGATCGGCACAAGCCGGCCACCTTATACCGAGTGGAAATGGAATGAAACGGATTATCGGCTGGGTGGGCCGAATTTTCTGGTCATGGAAGACGGCACGATGTGGACCGGGAGCCGGGATCATCGGCAGAAAGAATCGAAGACGGCCATCGGACGAATGACCGATCAACGATATACGCCAGAACTGGTGCTGCCCAGCGGTGGCGATAACAGTTATCCCGGTTTTGTGATGTATCAAAATGAGCTCTGGATGAGCTATTATAGCTCACACGAAGGTAAAACTTCAATTTATCTGGCCCGATTGCAATTGCCAAAGGGGCCAAATCTGGCGGCTGATGATTTTCAGAAAAACCGTCCCAGAAAGATATTGATGGTGGGCGATTCAACCATGAGCAGCTACTTGAAACCGTCGGCGGACCGGCCGACACTGACGGGCTGGGGGCAGGTATTTGCCGGGCAGTTTCAGGGCGGAAAGGTGGATGTGGCAAATCAGGCAGTTTCAGGCATGAGCACGAAAACCTGTTTTGAAACTGGCCAGTGGGATAAGACATTGAAACTCGATGGCGATTATATTTTCATTCAGTTTGGGCATAATGACCAGCCAGGAAAAGCCAAGTCATCGCCCGCTGAAACGACATTTCGCGATCATCTCAGGCGAATGATCAACGAAGCCCGACAACGGGCGATGAAGCCTGTTCTGGTAACGCCCGTGGCTCGCCGAACTTTTAAGAACGGCCATGCTACCAGCACGCTTGGACCCTATGTAGAAGCTGTTTTAGCCGTTGGTAAAGAGATGAACGTGCCGGTGCTTGATCTGCATCAGGCCAGTTTTCAATTGTTTGAAAAGCTGGGTGATGAAAAATCATCTGATTTCAGCCCATCGGCAACTGATCGAACTCATTTCTCACATGACGGTGCAAATACAATTGTCGGCCTTGTTGCAGAACTGGTCCGTCAGAACAACGAATTAAAAGATCTGGCAGAATTATTGAAAAAGAAGCCATGATTATAAGGATTCAGCCGGGTAGTCAAATCGTAACCCACCCGGCTCAAAATTGCATTAATCTTCTGCGATCAATTCAGAATCGGAGAAAAATCTTATGCCTGTAGAGGAATCGGGCCGTTATAATGACCAGTAACAACGTTACGATTACCTGAATGAGTCCACCTGCACCTTTGGCGATCGTTTCATTGAAGAATAGAGAGACATCTCCACCAACAAGACGTTCAGCGATCTTGCCAAAACCCATGAGATTTGAAAGCAGGTAGAGCGTAATTGCATTTGACCCGATCCAGACAAAGGGCCAGATCCAGAATTTCAGCCCGGCCACGTCGATAATCAGATAAAACAGGCCAAGCAAGGCCATGCTCAAGCCACCAGCCACCAATACGAAAGAACTTGTCCAGATCTTTTTGATTACCGGGAAACTCATGCCCCATTGGTATCCCAGAGCGGCCAGGCCCAAACCAATCGCAATCAGCAGAAATGGCTTTGCAATCTGATTTAAATTTGACTCTCGTAAAATCCAGCCGGATATGATGCCGAGCAGGGCTGAGGCAATTGCTGGAATCATGCTCAGAATGCCTTCCGGATCAAAATACGTGTCGTATTTACGACCCGGCAGATATCGCCAGTCGATGTAATTCGTCAGGTTATAGCCTTTTTCATAATGGCCTTTGGTTGTTGTCGAGACATGGGCCAGAATATCGGTCGGATTTGTCGAGCCACCGGCCTTGGCGATTAAAGGCTCGAGCCCTTCTTTTGTCAGACGAATATCAGGATATGGAATGAATGTGAGGGCGGCCCAATAGCCGACCAGAATTGAAATTGTAATTGCGATGATGGTCTTTGGCCTGTGTGGGCCGACAAAAAGATAAATCAGGGCGGCGCCACCATAGCCGATTGCAATGCGCTGAAGCACACCCAGCACGCGAATATCAGGCCATGTTCGGCTGAAACCGCCGGAATAGAAAATGCCGCAGAGAAAGAGCAGGATGGTGCGAACAAAAATGCGTCGCATGGCTCTGGCACGGCCACCTTGTTCATTTGCCTTGGCCAGCGAATAGACGGTAGATACGCCAGCCATGAATACGAAAAGGGGGAAGATCATGTCGTAAAAACGAAACCCTTCCCAATCCACATGGCTGAGTTGTGTGGAGATTGTGGAGGTGATTTTCGTTTCATTCATGTTTTTCAGGGCCCGGGCGAGGGCATCGCCGCCCAGGATCCAGAACATGTCAAACCCGCGAAGGGCGTCGAGCGAAAGAAGTCTTTCAGAGCTTGACGTCACCGTTATTGCATTTTCTGGCGAGTTATGCAAAACGACATCTGACACAGGGACAAGCTGGTCCATCTCGAATTTTCTTATCTCTTCTGGCATGGCTGGCAGGCTTTCAGGCGAGTGTACTGATGTTGCATTTTTGATTTTCATATCAATAACCAGTTACATGCTTCAAGTCCAGAGCCTGCAAGTTTTCTGATAGGCTTGTTTCCGATTTTCAGACCGATTAGGATTTGAGTAATCCGCAACCTCCAGCATTTTCAGCCACATCTCAGAATCAATCAGGAATTTCGAAAAATGATCAGTCGCCGCAGCCTGGCCCAGCAGGCAAGTTTTGCCATGACATCGCTTTACATGCTTCCGCACGCCAACGCGGCTGATGCCGGCGAAGTGATTTCGCTCTGGCCGGGCGAGGCTCCGGGCGAGGTGGCTGGCGAAGTTCCTGCAGAAAAGACGCTCGAGCCGATGCCCAACCAGAGGCGGGTCAATCGACTGACGAACGTGACCAAGCCGCGACTGACCGTTCATCAGACCAAGGCGGCAAAGCCTTCTGATGCGGCCGTAATTATTTGCCCTGGCGGGGCTTATAATATTCTGGCCGATGAGCATGAGGGCACCATGGTGGCCGACTGGCTCAATGGCCTGGGCATCACAGCTTTTGTGCTGCGTTATCGCGTGCCCCGGCGTAAGGGTAAGCCGATGTATGAAGCCCCTTTGCAGGATGCGCAAAGGGCCATGCGGCTGGTGCGTCAGAATGCTGCCAGGTGGAATATCAACCCCGCTAAAATCGGCATTCTTGGTTTTTCGGCCGGTGGTCATTTAAGTGCCATGGTATCAACGGCCTATGATCGGGAGATGTATAAGCCGGTGGACGATGCTGACAAGATCTCGGCCCGGCCGGATGCCTCAATGTTGATCTATCCTGCTTATCTGGCTGAAAAAGGGTCGTTGGTGGAAGAAGTCAAGATAACGAAAAATACGCCGCCTGCGTTTCTGGTGCATGCGCATGATGACGGGCTTTCGTCCGAGTCAAGCGTGCTCTATTATCTTGCTCTCAAGAGACTTGCCATTCCAGCTGAGCTGCATGTTTACACCAGGGGTGGGCATGGTTATGGCATGGTGGATAATGGATTGCCAACGAACCAGTGGCCAGCCCGCTGTGGTGAATGGCTGAAGGTCATGGGCTGGGTTTGAGTTTGAGCCATTGATATTTTGATTTTCGCCCGGCCTTTGGTGTCATATCTGTTTCCGAAGGCTGGCTACTAATTTATCAGAATTTGAAGATTCGGCTGTTTTATGCCATTTGGCTGACGACCGAATCAATTATTTTCCAATAGTTTAATAGTCGAATGCACAATATCGAGTTAATCAGTTATAATATTCATGTGTCAATCAGGCAATTGATTCAATGGGTTCAACCCTGCGAGAAGAAGAGCGGCAGATGAGCGTCACGATCCTGAACAACGTCCGATCGACCGGCACAGAAATTGCGTTTCAGCAGTGCATTAACCCGGATTGTCGGACGACGGTTTCAGTCGATCGTACGATTTTTGAATGCCCCAACTGCGGCGACCTGCTCGACGTTGTTTATGAGTGGGACAGGGCCGAAGTGCCTTCGTCGCTGAAATGGTTTGAGCGCAAATGGGCTGAGCGAACCGACCCCGCCAGTTTTTCGGGCGTCTGGCGATTTCGCGAACTTTTGCCGTTTGTAGCGAAAGATCAGGTTGTAACAATTGGTGAAGGGCAGACTCTGCTTCAGCGAAGTGACCCGGTGGCCAGTTATGTCGGCGTTCAGCCCGGCGGGCTGATGCTGCAATATGAAGGGATGAACCCTTCGGGCAGCTTCAAGGATAATGGCATGGCGGCGGCCTTTACGCATGCCCGCATGACGGGGGCAAAGCGTGTCGCATGTGCTTCTACAGGCAATACTTCTGCATCGCTGGCTGTCTATTGTTCGTCCACTTCCTATGGATTCAAGGCGATCATTTTTATTGGGTCGGGCAAGATTGCGTATGGGAAGCTGAGCCAGGCGCTCGATCATGGCGCGCTGACAATTCAGATTGTGGGTGATTTTGACGATGCACTGGAGCGAGTGCGGCAGGTTTCGGGCAAGCTTGGCATTTACCTGATGAATTCGGTGAATCCGTTCCGGCTTGAGGGTCAGAAGACGATCATGTATCGGATTCTGGAAGCGATGCGATGGGAAGTGCCGGACTGGATTGTTGTTCCTGGCGGTAATCTGGGCAATTCATCGAGCTTCGGTAAGGCTTTTATTGAGATGAAGCATCTTGGGCTGATTGATCGTGTGCCGAGGCTGGCGGTGATTAACGCCGCAGGGGCCCATACACTTGATCAACTTGTCTCCCAGCATGGGCTTACGTGGCGTAATGGGCTGCCTGATCCGGACGTCATTCGCGACTATTATCAGCACCTTGATGATGAGCACCTGAAGGCCGACACGATTGCCAGCGCGATTGAGATTAATCGACCGGTGAATCTCAAGAAGTGCTTGCGAGCGATCGACTTCTGCGATGGCGTCGTGCGTGAGGTGAGTGATCAGGATATTCTGGATGCCAAGGCGAAGGTGGGTGCCGGCGGGCTGGGCTGCGAGCCGGCCTCGGCGGCGAGCGTTGCTGGTGCAAAGCTTTTACGCGAGCAGGGTGTGATTGCAGCGGGCGACAGGGTCGTTTGTATTCTCACTGGGCATCAGCTCAAGGATCCGACGGTTACGGTGGCGTATCATTCGTCGGATCAGGATCAGTTTGAGAAGGTGCTTGGTTCGCGGGGCGTCAAGCGGGCTGGCTTTGCCAATCGGCCGGTGGTGGTGGCGAATGATCTGGACATGATCATCCGCACGATCGGCATGTATGCTACGACATAAATTGATTAATCGGGATCAATAATTCTTTCGCCTGCGAGCGCTGACGGTCGTTTGATGACCGCCAGTTTGTCTTCATGAAATGTTCATTTGACATTCATTATTTATTTTTACAGAATGATGAAATTGCAATAAAACCAAAGAGGACTGTGAAATGCAAGTCAGGAAATTACTGCTATTTTTCTTATTGATCAACTTGCCGGGAATTGCAATCGGGCAGGTTTCACTGATAAAAGATATTCGCATTTCAGGAAAAACGAAAGATCTTTCAGGAGACAAGGGTTTTCTGGAGGACGGAATGCCTGCCGATCAGCTTGGCGGTCCATCAGGGCTGGTCTGGACAGGGCAGAAGATGCAATATCTCTGGCTTTCTGACAGAGGACCGAAGGATGGAGCCACGACGCATGTACCACGATATCATCTGGTGAATCTTGAAAATATGATGTCGCCGGAATTTGAATTGAAAATTGAAAAAACGGTGAAGTTGCAATCAGCCGATGGCCAGCCACTCACGGGCCGTTCCACGGCTTTTGATATGGTTAATCCTGATAAAACGCGCCGATTTGATCCGGAGGGAATTGCAATCTGGGAAGGTAAAACGGTTATTTCCGATGAATATGGCCCGTCCATTCGGGTTTTTGATGATAGTGGTAAAACAATAATGGATTGGCCTGTGCCACGGCGTTTTCAGGTTTCCAAACCGGCGGGCGATGAAGATTCGGAATTGGCGGCAAATAAAGCAGGGCGGCAGCCGAATGGTGGATTTGAAGGGCTTTGCAGCGATGGCAATGGTGGATTGCTTGCCATATTACAGCGGCCGCTTTTGCAGGATGGTGGGTTGGATGAGTCAGGCAAGCGAGTGGGCCGTAACATTAGAATCCTCAATATGTGTGGCCCGAACTGTAAACCGCGTGAGCTGGTTTATCAGCTTGATGACAAGGCTAACGGGGTGAGTGAAATCTGCCATCTTGAAGGCTCAAAATTTCTTACGATTGAGCGTGATGGCAAGGAAGGCAAATTCAAAAAGATCATGATTTTTGATATTTCAAGTGCCAGTGATGTGTCAAATGTCGAGAGTCTGCCGTCCAATGGCTTGCCCGAGGGCATTTTTCCAGTTCGGAAAAAAGTGCTGCTCAACCTGCTTGATCAAAAATATGGTCTGGCCAGCAAGGATTTTCCGGAAAAAATTGAAGGGCTGGCCAAGGGCCCGGACATTACCGATGGAGGCTTAAAAACGCTTTTAATCGCGTCTGACAACGATTTTGAAGCCGATGAGCCGATTCGTCTCTGGTGGTTTTCAGTGAGTAGTAAAGAGCTGGAATTCTAAGCTCGGCTGATGGTGTTCAGAAGCTCGGCCGTGAGGTTGTTGAGCAGGTCGTTAAGTTCAAAATCAGTTTTTCGGATCTCTTCCATCTGTCTGATGGCATGGCGAATGGTTGCCGGATCGCGGTTGCCGAAAAACTGAGAGATCTTCTCACGCGAGAGTCCTGAGAGCTGATCAGCGAGATAAATAGCGATATGCCTTGGTCGCACCAGTCCCGGATAGCGGGCTGGGCCGATCAGGTCATTGAGTTTCACCTTGCAGGTGCGAGCAACGAGTTTGGCGATTTCACCTATTTCGGGTTTGGTTCTGGTGGAAAGCTCGATTTGTCTTTCCTCCACAAGCGAATGAACAAGTTCGCGGTTAATCGGTCTGGCGTCGATTCGCGACTTGATTTGAAGCGACTCCAGCCGTCCTTTCAAGGTGCGAAAATTAAGTGGTTCGCGTGCCATCTCTTCGATTAAGGCAGGGTCGATCGGCAACCCTCTGGCGGCCGACCATCGCAAAATATAGCGGCGGCGGGTGTTTTCATCGGGCATGCCGATTTTGACCAGCATGCCGCCGCCAAGCATCGAGATAATACGGGTGGACCAGTCCTCGCCGGTCGTGGGAATTGAACGAGTCGCCAGCACCACCACTGAATTCTGATAAAACGAATGATCAATTGCCAGCTCAAGCTGCTGAATGGCGCTGGGGTAGCCGGCAAGGTCGTCGAGGCTGTCGATCAGAAGCAAGTCAGCCTGGCGGAGCCGATAGCGCAGGTCGGCCCAGTCTTCAAATTCGGTGCGTCCCCGGCCCGCCTGAAAAACGGCGGTATCGTCGATAGCAAGCCGACGAAGCTGGCTCACCAGTCGCTTCAACTCATTTCCCGTCAGGCGTGTGACCCGAAGATCAGGCTTGCGGCGGCGTGATTCCTGCTCCAGTAAATCCAGCAGCATCGTTTTACCACAGCCCGACTCGCCGGCCAGCACCAGAGGCGAATAGCCTTCCTGTCGGCCATCGGCCAGCAGCCGTATTGTCTCAAGTGCCAGCTCATTAGTCGGGCAAGTGAGAAATTCGGAGATCAGCGAGACGCTGGCCGTGCCCGCCCGATGGCTACCAGGATTGTTCTGTGGCTGATCAGGTGTCACGTAAGTCTGTTTCTTAATGCCACTTCAGTCCATTACAGCTCCCTATCATGGCCATAAATGCGATGAAAATCAATTTTAAATAAGAAGAAGAGAGATTTTTTCTTTGTGGTTTACATTTGTCATGAATAGATGAAAATTGGCAAAAACAACCACGATGTCCAAATATCATTTTAAATATTGTACTTGAATTTGATAACGACTTGATGAAATAATGAATTAATCTTCCAGTCGGTTGGGAAATCACACTCCATTGCTCCAGGCCAAAAGTTGATGCGATTTTTGTCAGGTCACCACACGACTTTTCAGCGAGCAGGCATTTTGTCTGTTAGCCGAGTTGTCTTGCGGCCGATCCCGCTGATCGCCATGGCTCTTTTAGCCCATTTTTTTCTGGGGCAGGCTGAAGTGAAAGCTCAGCATTGCGGCCGGGTTGGCTATTTGCCTGAGTGGAATCAGTCGCAAATGGTCTGGGAAATGCAGGATCAGGCGGGTTCTGAGCGATTTGATTCCAACACGAACCGGATTCGCGGCAGCCAGTGCGAAGGCCCACTTTGTCGTAGTCAGCAGCCCGAGCCATTTTCATCAACAGGCACGACGGCCCTTTACTGGGGTGTTTTGCCGTGGCGATGCAATGGCCACATGCTTGATTTACCGGATGTTGAGTCTGTTTTGACCGATCTGGCAGAGACACGTGACGTGATTGCCAATCCATTGTTAGATACTTTGTTTAAACCACCCCGGTTTGTTTGACGGATTGAAATAAAGACATTCGCTGTGGCTGTTTTGCAATCGGCATGATGAACATGTCCGTTACTGATTAATCAGTTGACAGTTAGATGCATGAATTCTATTTCAATCGATGATGAATATTCCTGCGCGTTCTATTTTCTGAGCGTCGCATGTCAAAGCCACCGCTGATATCGATTTCAGTTGCAACGCAATAACGCAACTGAAATGTGACTCAATTGAAATCAGATGCTTCTGCAAAAATCAGATTTTGCAGGGCTGTGGTCATCGTACGTCCATCCTTTCAGGGGAAATGCAATCATGAATCGATATAAAACAATAAATCTTCGCGGTTTCACACTTATTGAGCTGCTGGTGGTGATTGCCATCATTGCTGTTCTCATCTCGCTGCTCTTGCCAGCGGTTCAATCGGCACGCGAAGCCGCCAGGCGCAGCCAGTGCATTAACAATCTCAAACAGCTTGGGCTGGCCATGCACAATTACAACGATGTCAATAATGTTCTGCCGCTCGGGCGCACCTTGCAGGTTGGAAGCTATAAGCCATTTTCTCAATTCGCCCGAATTCTGGGTTATATGGAGCAGAAAAATATCTTTGACTCGATCAATTTCAATCTGGGCAGCTATGACATTCAAAATGTCACTGCCTCATCCATCACGGTGCAGTCGTTTCTTTGCCCCAGCGATACGCTTACTGTCACGCCGCTGGGACTGGTGGCTCCGGGATTTAAATCGGCCCCGATCAGCTATCGGGCGAATGAAGGCACAAGTGTGGCCATGTGGTATGGCGCAGATGATACAGCCAATGTGAATAACAATATTGTAATTCCGCCCAATGGTCTCTTTTTCAGCTCGCAGGCTATCAACCTGGCGACAATTACCGACGGCACAAGCAATACGGCGGCCTTCAGCGAGCATTTGATTGGCGATTTCAGTAATACGGTTGTCACGGAATTGTCCGATACCTTTCGGCCCGGCACTTATCCGGCCAATGCGGATCAGGCTGTACAGTTCTGCCAGAATTTTGATTTTCGCAATGTTGCACTTCAAGGCTGGTCGGATGTCGGTGCCCCGTGGACTTTTGGATATCACTCAACCACCAGCTATTGGCACATATCCGGGCCCAATACGCGTTCATGCATGTTTCCGCCGGCTCGAATTTCAACAACGGCGACCAGCCGCCACCCGGGCGGGGTGAATCTGACGATGGCTGATGGTTCCGTCAGATTCGTGAAAAACTCCGTGAATATCGGCTCATGGCGGGCGATTGGTACGCGCAATGGTGGCGAAGTCATCAGTGCCGATGCCTATTGAGCCTTTTTTCATTTCAATCACAAAAGCATATTGCGGAGAAATACAATCATGAAATCGATCGCCATTGCATTTTATCTCATGCTTTCAGCCCTATCGGCTGCCGATGAATCGACACTTTCAGCACCTGATCGACCGGCACCCGTAATCACGGCTAATCGCGGCCTGATGCTCGAAATGCTCGAAAATTCCAAGAAGCATCAGCCGCGTATTCCGCTGCCTGAACCGACTGCTACGGATCGTGAAAACGCCAAAAAGAGCCAGCTTGGGCTGGTTCATAACGGCCTGATGCGCCGCTATTATCTGCCGGAAGCATGGTCAACGGCGGCTTTTCCGGGCCGATCAGCCCAGACTGGTCTGGTGGATTATGCCTTCAAAACCGAACTTTTCTGGATCATCTCCCGGCTCAACAATTGCGCCTATTGCCTGGGCCATCAGGAAGCCAAGCTGGCCGCGGCCGGACTCACGGAAAAGCAGATCGCCGCACTTGATAGCGACTGGCCCGATGCCGACACAGCGACCCGTGCTGCCCGCCGGCTGGCTGTGCTCAAAACAAATTCGCCGCACCAGCCAGTGCCTGCAGCGATCTGGCAGGATCTGAAAACGAAATTCAACGATGAGCAGATCGGCGAAATCCTCCTGACAATTGCCAACTACAATGCCATGAATCGGTGGACGGGCCCGCTGAATATCCCGCAGGAAGAGCATCGAGACTATAAAACCGGGCTGAATGAAGAAGCGGTCGGCAAGTCATCGACGCTTGTTGGTAAGTCGGGGCGGGCAGCATGGGCGAAGCGAGAACTGCCCTCTTTTGAGGAATTTTTGAATCTGGTGAAAAAACCGGAAAAGCTGCCACGACTGCCGATCGGAAAGGCTGCATCGCAAGGCCAGCCTGGCTGGCGTGTATTGCTTGAAAGCCAGGGCTCGCTGGGTCAGGCCCGGCTGAAGAGCTGGCTAGGGGCAATCAGCCGCGAGGAATCGCCCGAAGTGGCCATTCCAGCGAAGATTCGTGGGCAGATCATCTGGCAGGTGGCTCGGCTGGACAATGCCCCTGAAGTGGCTGCCGAAGCCCGAGCCATTCTGCACTCGCTTGGCATGACCGACGATGACCTGAAGCAGCTTGAAAAGCCGGCTGGCGAAGCCAATCGTGATGAAAAAACCGAAGCCATTCTGCGTTATGTCAGGCTGGTAACAATGAATCCGGCGTGGGTTGCAGATGAAGAGATCAATCAACTGCGAAAGCACTTTGGCGATCGAGGCGCAGCCCAGGTGGTGGAGGTTGCCTGCATCGCCGCCGCAATGGGCCGCATTGGCCCCTGAAAAGTCGGTTGTAATGATTAACTGCGGATTTAAATGGAAAAAGGCGAGGGTTTTAAACCTCGCCTTTTTTCGTTTACTTGATAGATCTGACAGAAATCAGATCAGTTCGGTGACGCCCGGGGTGGCGACGGCTGGAACCGGGTTTGGACCGAATTCCAGGTTCTTCGGGAAGGTGTCCTGCTGCGAGTTCAGGGCCTGTTCCCACGTCACAGCCTTGCCGGTATAGGCCGACATGCGGCACATAATGGCCGTCAGCGTGCTTTCGGCCACGGTCTTCAGCTCGTTGAGTGGCTTGCCTTCGCGGATGGAGGCGATCAAGTCCGTGTGTTCCTGAACATAGGGATTTTTGCCCATTTCGCGGATGCGGGCCTTGGATTCGCCGGTGAAGCGGAAGCCGTTTGACTGCCAGGTGCCCTTGGTGCCGACCAAGGCTTCGCTCACGTTGTTTTCGCAGCCGGGGATCTGCCGGGCCATCGAAAGCACATGCACGCCATTGGCATATTCAAGGTCGGTGGCGAAGTGGTCATAGATCTGGCCATAAACGGCGTCGGTACGCTGCTGGCGTCCGCCCAGAGCCACAGCGCGGGTTGGGTGGCCATTGAAGGCCCAGTTGATCACGTCAAGGTTGTGCACGTGTTGCTCAACGATATGATCGCCTGAAAGCCAGGTGAAATAGAGCCAGTTACGCACTTGCCATTCCATGTCCGACCAGTTTGGCTGCTTATCCTTGTGCCAGAGCGAGCCCTGATTCCAGTAGCAGCGGCCGCCGACCAGCTCGCCAATTTCGCCGGCATGAATTCGCTTCATGCTCTCGACATAAGGGGCCTGGTGCCGACGCTGGGTGCCGGCGACAACGGCCAGCTTCTTTTCCTTGGCCTTTTCGTAGGCGGCCAGAACGCGGCGGATGCCGGGCCCATCAACGCCCACTGGCTTTTCGGTGAAGAGGTTTTTGCCCTTTTCAATCACATATTCGATCATCATCGGGCGGAAGCCGGGCGGCGTGGCCAGAATGACGAGATCAACGTCGCTGTCGATCACCTTCTTGTAAGCGTCGAAACCGTAAAACGCACGGTCGTCGTTCACGGTGAATTTGTCGCCAAGGGCACCAGCCAGACGCTTGCGGCAGGTGTTCAGGTGGTCCTGAAAGAGGTCGCCAAGGGCGTGAATCTGCACGCCGGTTGAGCTCTCAGCGCAGTTTTCAGCGGCACCCGTACCACGGCCGCCGCAGCCGATCACGCCAACTTTAATCACGTCGCTGCCTGCGGCATGAACGGCAGGAATTGCCGTGGTGGAAAGAGCACCGGCCAAGGCGGCACCTGTGCGCAGAACATCGCGCCGGGATGGTTCAGGATGAGTCATTTTTATTCTCCGGGTTATGGTTCTATTCTGTGCCCGAGCAAGGGATTACCACAGGCCTGCGGCAATCATGGGAGGGGTTGGGCACAAAGCCATTGACAGCTTGATCATTAATATATCAGACAACGAAGTCATGATAAAGTGGGAAAGCGGCGAGTTCTTTCGGCAGGCAAATGAATTAACCGGTTTTTCCTGCATTTAAAACAATAAGCCCGACACAGTGGCCTGGCTTATTGTTTGAAATCGAATCTTTTTGAATATCTTATCGTACAGTCGCCTTGAAGCTGACTTTGCCTGATTCGCCGGGGGCGAGGGCATTTGGCAGATCCCAGCGCAGTTCGGTCGAGCCGGCTTCGTTGGCATTTGCCGTGAAGACGGTGCCTTTCGGGCCCAAGGCCGAGCCCTTGATGTATTCAAGCCGGGGCAAGAGGCTGTCAATCACGCTGACGGAGCGAATTGAGACATTGCCCATATTGCGAAATTCAATCGTGAATTCCACCTCTTCGCCGGGCGTCGCTTCTTCCTTGCTCACGCGTTTAATGACCATCAGCCCCGGAACGCCGGGAACTGGCTCTGTGCCGACATCTTCCTGCGGCTTCCAAGCCATGACTTTTTCACTTGCCGACTGCTCAATGCCCGTTACGACAACCGATTCAGCCGTTTTGATGGCAATTGGCCGGATTTTATTTTCAGCCAGCATAGCTTTGTCGCGGCCTTTGAGAATCTGCGGCGGGATCAACTTTTCATTGACTTTGACGAGCTGAACTGAGTCAAACCCGCCCAGCACACGCAGCTCAATCTTGGCATCGGCTGTTTGTCGATTGATAATGCCTGAAGCACGCTGAGTCACACGGTTCATCACCGGCGGCTGATTAAGTGTCAGTTTGACACCCAGTTCGCGATTCCGGAAGCCCTGTAATGGCTGTAAATTACGCTCCATCACCGGCCCTTGCACAATGATGTTTTCATTGGCGCCGGTGCGCACTTCCGTGGCCGCGAAACGAGGGGCATAGAGGCAGACGATATTAGTCGGAAGCATCTTGCGCGAATTCGGGCCATCGCCTATGCCGAATTGCACAATGGCATCCTGTGGCTCAATCCCGACATTTGACTTGGCTGTCGCCGTAGCCAGCCGACCATCATCGCCACCATCGCAAAGATATTCATCGCCGGGCAGGGCAGGCCGCAGTGGTGGTTTGCAGGAAGCGGCGACCGGGGCAGGGGCACAGGTGACGGTCGGGCAGCTCATGCGGCAACCGTCGCCTGTTTTCGAAACGTAAAGGCAAGGTGTGCCAGTCAGTGGCAATCGGCTCACGGAGAGCATCTGCACTTCTTCGGGTGTTGGCTGGCGGGTGCCAAACCGAACCACGGCCATAATTCGGCCCAGGGCACGGGCAATGCGGAAAGGGTCTTCGGTCGGGTTCAGGTCGGTTGTCGGAAGGCGATCAGCTTCTGCCAGATAGGGAATAGCTGATTTTGGGTCTTCGAGATAAATCACGCGGGTGATCATGCGGCCCTGGTCGAGAATGGCTTCGATGTCAAAATCAGAGAGTGTCACTCGCAGCGGATAACGCAGCGGGTCGATATCCGAGGGGCGGTGCAGGTGACCAAAGATTTCAATACTGGCGTAAATACTTTCTTTACGACCTTGTGGTTGAATGAATTCGACAATCGACGTGGTTCCAACCTGCATCCCGGCAATCAGATGCCCCTGGGCGTTTTCATGCACACCGAGGCCGGGGAAAGGTGCGGGGCCGAGAATTTGCTTGCCAGTGTTTTTAGGTGTTTGAATGGAGACAACCTGAACATCCTGCGGCAAAACAACGTATGCCGGTTTGGGTGCAGGGGTGGGCTGAGCTCCGGCGTCGGGTTTCTGTATGGAATTAGCTTCAGGCTTGGCTGCGGATGGGCCGTCCACTGGCACGTTGGGAACTTTGGGAGGCTCGATCGGCAATGGCAATGGCATTGGCGGAAGCTGTGCGTAAAGCCCGCTGCTGAATGAGAACAAAAGAGCAGAGAGTAACATTCTGCCTTTGAAACGTTTAAATGCAATTTCTTTAAATTTGGCAGACAGGTTTGATTTCGCGGATTGGTATCGCAACATGGCCGGATGCCCCTGTGTCGAGCGGGTCTTTGATCAAGAACCCTTTTCGCTTGATTCGCCTTGAATATGAATTGAAAATCACGAATCAGCAGCCTGTCTGGCTGTGTCAATGACCAAACGA
>JBILGL010000194.1:0-7434 GCA_044351075.1 Isosphaeraceae bacterium
AGGGGCTATCTACAAAAGGGCCGCCGCTGATGGCACAGGCCCCCACAGCCACCACCAGCCGCGGCTCGGGCAGGGCGAGATAGGTTTTTTCCAGCGCCACCCGCATATTTTCGGGAATTGGGCCGGAAACAAGCAGCATATCGGCATGGCGAGGCGATG
Organism: Isosphaeraceae bacterium; assembly: GCA_044351075.1. Classification (GTDB taxonomy): domain Bacteria; phylum Planctomycetota; class Planctomycetia; order Isosphaerales; family Isosphaeraceae; genus QWQI01. The sequence goes on from JBILGL010000194.1 coordinate 160, forward strand.
CCACCACACTCAGGCCGAATCGGGAGAGGTCGAAAACGATGTTCGAGGCTGCATTGAGCTCATCCTTACAGCCGCCGCAGTCGCCCGCCGAAACCTGGCGGATACGCAACGACCGACCAAAAATCTTCAGCATCTGGTCGTTAAGTCGGTGCACCATGGGGGCTTCGTCGGCGTGAATCACCAGAGATTCCCGCGTGCTGCCGGCCATGCGAAAATCGTTGGAGAGCTTAAATCTGCCCTCCGGGCAACCGCTGACACAATCCGAGCAGAAAACGCAGCGGCCAAGGTCGAGTGAGACCGTTTGATCCACCTTAATGGCAGCAGTCGGACAGGCACTGACACATTCGGCACAGCCTTCCGGGCAATTTCCAGCAGCGATCATCGGACGCCCATAAAACGTGCCCGGCATTTCCAGATTCTCATCGGGATAAGAAAGTGTTCGATAGCCCTGCGATGCCCGCTGCTTAATCCACGAAATCATGATCAAAACCTCTTCTTCTCAAATGATTCGATCATCAAAGATCATGGCCGTTATAAGCCAGATTGCATGACTTGTTACAGACGGGGAAGTCGCTGATGGCATTACCCCGATTGGCCAGTTGCATGGCATTCCAGTTCTGGAAAGAAGGATCCTGACTCTTGTAGCGGGCAATGCTGCCATCAGGATTCAGCACCAGTGTTTGAATAACCTGCCCACGCCATCCTTCCACCATGCTCAGGCAGAAATCGCCTTTTGCCGCAGCCATTTTGCAAGGTTTTTGAAGAGGCGGGCCGCCATCAGGCAGTGATTCAAGCATCTGCACAATTTTTGCAAGTGAGAGCTCGATTTCCTGCTTGCGAATCATGGCTCTGTCAAGCACTGAGCCTTCTTTGCCCACCACTACGGCGGGCCGATCTCGCCGCCAGTAGCCGGTCGGGTGATCTGTTCGCACATCAACAGCCACGCCACAGGATCTGGCCACCGGGCCGACAAAGCCAAAGGCTACGGCGTTTTCACGGCTAATGCATGCACTCTGATCATAGCGGCCCAAAAGCGAAATGCTGGCAAACATTTGATCCAGACATTCCTGAATCTCGGTTCTTGCATTTGTAAATCGCTTGAGCAGGCGATCAAACACATCGGAAGGCAGGTCGCGTTTGACACCACCAGGCCGAACAAAATAACGCCCTTGCCGATTTCCGCCCATGTCCATGGCCGTGTTGAGAAATTCGCCACGCAGGCGGCCAAAATACGCTGTAGTAGGCCAATAAGCCACATCACCCGCCAATGCGCCAAGATCACCAACGTGATAAGCCATTCGCTCGTTTTCAAGGGCAATCGCTCGCAGCATCTCCGCCCTCTCGCTCACTTCCACTCCAGCCATCGCCTCAACGGCCTGGGCAAACGCAGTGGCATAGCCAATGGAAGTATCGCCGGCGATTGACTCGACCAGAATCGGCATGCGTGCCGCGGCGGCTTTTTCAATAAGCTCTTCTGCGCCTCGATGCTCAAAACCAAGCATGATTTCCAGATGTTCGATCTGCTCGCCGACACATGAAAAACGAAAATAGCCGGGGCCGATGATACCGGCATGCACCGGGCCTACGCCGACTTCATGCACGGCATCGCCGGCGAGCTTCCAGAATGGATAATGCCGGCCGATGTTGTTTTCAGGCACTTCGCCCAGCATTCGACCAGGCTTTAGCTCCGCCTTTTTCACCGGATGCCGAACCGGCTTAAGCCACGGGTGCCCATCCGGTCGAATGCCTAGTTGCTCAAAGACTTCTCGCTCAGCCCGATCGGCAGCGGGCACGCTGGCGGCAAGGCTAGGGTGGCTTCCACCTTCAGCGATGTCGGCCGTGAGAATGCCCAGCCGATGCCCGGCATCGTCAGCCAGAATACTGTAGAGCCGTATGGAGTCTGAGCCAGCCATTCGCTGGCCAAACCACTGAACCAGTCGGGCTCCGGCCGCGATATTGCGGGCCGATTTCTCAACCAGATCCGCCGGGGTGGTGCGCGGCAAATCCTTCTGCCAAAGAGGCTCGGCGTTTTTAAAGGTCAGAAAGTCCTGAAGCATCATTTGTTATCTCCACAGCCTATTTTCTGCGGTCTGAAAGGTGCCTGATCAGTCCCGCAACTGGCTCAGCTCGGAAGTGTCGAGATGATCAAAGGCCTGACTGATGTGAAACAGCACGATACCCATGACAAAGACGCCGACAAACACATCAAGCAAAATACCCATTTCCACAATCACGGGCGTCTCGCGAATCAGTGCCAGACCGAAGAGATAAATACCATTTTCAATTGTCAGATAGCCGATCACCTGCAACAGGGCCTGTGTTCGTATGACAAGCATAAAGAGCCCAAGGATAATAGTTGCCATCGCCGTAGGCACCAGTAAGTCAGAGAAATGCGGGATCGACTTCGGCAGCGGCAGATTCAGCCCAATGGCAAATGAAAAACCAATCAGAATGGACGAAACGCCCAGCGTATTGCCGGGGTCAAGAATGGATTTGAATGTGGCCGTTGCCGGTGCCAGCCGCACCGACCAGAGCAGCACTTTGGGAATCACCACTCCACGAACGACTAGGATCGCCAGACTCATGAAAATAATGTGAAATTCCAGTTCACCACCAGTTAACAGCAGCGGCATGAAACCCAGCAGAGCGGCCTGAGCGGCATTGAGCCATACCGCCGACTTGAGCTTGCGAGTGGCGACCTGAAGCAGGTCCAGAATCAGCACGGCGACCAGCAGAATATCAATCACCTCGTGAAGAAATACGCTTTGAAGGTCTTCATTCATGTGGGCAGCCCCTGAAATTCGCCAAGCTCAACCAGCATTACCACCACACTGAGCGCCGCCAGAACCAGCGCCGCCAGCAGAACACCCGGTATCTGCTTCATTCGCATGCGGGCCATGCCCACTTCCACCATCACAATGCCGCCGCAAAGCAATGCTGATTTAAGAATTGCAACGGCGATATTCAAGAACGTATTGTCAAAATGATGAGGGACTAAAATGCGCCCGAGCAGCATCGTAAAGAGCATCAGCTTCATGCTTGCCCCATATTCCATTAATGCCAGATCAGGGCCGCTGTGGTCCAGTATCATCACTTCATGAATCATCGTCAGCTCGAGGTGCGTTGTCGGGTCGTCAAAGGGCACCCGTGCCGTTTCAAGCAGAATCAGCACGAAAAGGGCAAACGACAAAGGCAAGAGTGCCGGGCCGTAATGCACCCAGGTGATCAAGTCCATCTGGGCCAGTGCCCCGGTCATTGACCACTCTGTACTGAATTTATTGGGATCGGCATGGCCCAGCAGACCAAGGCTGATCAGGATCAGAAACATAATCGGCTCGGCCAGCGAGGCAAAAGTGATCTCGCGGCTGGCCCCCATGCCCTCAAAGGCGCTGCCGGTGTCAAGCGCAGCCAGCACGATTGCCAGCCGACTGATCGCCAGAACATAGGCAAATACGATCAGATCACCCGAAAAATGAATGGGCGCAGGCATTCCACCCAGCGGCATTAATAATCCTGCCAGAAACAGCGATGAAACGACAAAGACCGGACCCAGACGAAAAACACTGCTGGTGGCCGTGCTATAAACTGCACCCTTGCGAATAAGCCGGGCCATGTCGTAGTAAGGCTGCAAAAGCGGTGGCCCCTTGCGGCCTGCGGCTATCGCCTTGAGCCTTAGCACAAGTCCTGCGAAAAAGGGCGGTAAAAGCAGCAGCATGCCCAGCTGGGCCGCTGTATGAACTAACCAGAGATACCACAATCGCGATTCCATGTCTTACTTCTCTTTCGTGGTTTCTCACAAAAGTATCAGCCAGATGAGCATGCCAATTAATGTGGCAGTCATCAGGCCAAGATAAAGCTGAATCGACCCAGCCTGAATCCAGCGCAGCCTACCGATTCGCTGCCCAAACCGACGAAAAAGTGGCTCATAAACACGATAAACCAGCCCATCTGCCGACTCCACACGAACACGAGCCGCCGCCGGAAACGGATCGACAATCGACGGACGGTGAATACGCACAAGCGTCAGCTTGCTGACAAACGGCAGCAATGGCTCAAAATATGACAATCCCGAATACTGCCCCCGGGCAAAATTGTCCGTATAGCCAAAGCCACAGTCCCACGTCAGCCCAGTATTGACACCTGTCGAGGCAAGTCTGGCATCCCGCCACCGCTTCAGGCTATAACTCAGCAGCAAAAGCAATATGCCAACCATCGACATGTAATTCATCAGTTCGCCGGCTGATTGAAAAGCAATTCGCTCGGCTTCAGCCTCGCCACCCAGGCCCGCCAAAAGACTTGAAACCGGTAGCCACACCAGATTCAAACCAATTACCGGCAAAATACCAAGCATCAGCAATGTCAGGCAGCTATAATTAAGAACCGCTTTACCGCGATTCTTAAGATGTGCCTCACCACAGACTTCTGATTGGTGGGACCTGGCGTTGCCCAGAAAACCGAGCCCCCACAGCCCAGTAAAACAGACAGCCGCCAGGCCCCCCACCAGACCCATCACCACCACTGCCAGAATCGCCAGATCCCGCCCAATGGTGCCAAGCGTTAATACGCTCAGGAAAAGCCCGTTATAAATCAAAAGCTCGCTGCAAAAAGCATTAAGTGGAATCATCGCCGCCAGAGACATTGAGCCTATTCCAAATGCACGCCCAGTCACCGGCATACGCTTGAGCAGGCCGCCCAGACGCGCCAGGTCATCTGTGCCTGTTCCTGTTGCCACTGACGCAGTCGCCAGAAAAAGAAGGCTCTTACTGAGCATGTGATTCATCAGATGAAACCAGCCACCGGCAAACCCAAATGCCGCCACATGCCACGACGAACGTGAAACTCCCCAGAAACCCAGCCCGAAGCCAACCAGAATGATCCCGATATTCTCAACGCTTGAGTAGCCCAGCAACACCTTGATACGGGCACTGGTCAAGGCTCCGCCCAGCCCAAGCAGGCCAGAAAGCAGACCCAGCAGCATCAGAATTGTGCCAAGCCACGCAAGCTGGCTTTTGCTCATCTCGGGCACAATTTGCAGCAGTGTGCGAATCATCAGATAAAGGCTGACTTTGGCCATCATCCCCGACGATGCCCCGCCAAACCACGCCGGCGCATTGCGGTAAACCGTGCGCACCCATCCATGAAACGGAGCCACGCCTGCCTTCGTGCCAAAGCCGGCAATAATCAGTGCCACATAAGCCCAGATCCATGCCGAACCTTGCAACTGCCGCATCGGCTGATCCCACAAAAGCGGCGAACCATGCAAAAATGAAACACTTTCGCCTGAGCCAAGCACCAAAAGCGGCAGGAGAACCAGCAGGCAAAGAGTGCCCAGATGAGCAGAAACCAGATAAGCCCAGAGGCCATGGCCGTCGTATTCGTCCTCAGGCAGCCCACGACCGCGCTGCATGATGACCCCCGACAAAGCCATGACCTCCCAGGCCATGAGAAAGAGAATCATATCCCGAGCCGCAAGGCATAGGCCCAGCGACGCGATGAGAATCAGATAGGCCACGGTATCCCACGAATCTTCATCTCCCCATGGGCGTGAAAGCAGCGTGACCCCGCCGACGAATTGAATCAGCGTCAAAAGCAAAAGCTCTGGCGTTTCCAGTCGAAGCGCCACAGAGCCAATCGGCAAAGCCCATACGGCATCAAAACGCCATTGGCCACCATTCAGCAAAAGCCCAGCCGAACCGACGAATACCAGGAATGCACCTGCAAGACCAGCCACCCACCCGCCATGGCGTATCTTTGCGCTTCCCGGCCAGCCAATTCCACCGGCAGCGCTCAGGAGTGCAGCCAGCAACATCACCAGCCAGCCTGTTGTGATCAGAAAACTCATCGGAAATCCTCGTTTTTCCTCATCCAGATCTGTTTCTTCTCGAGATCTTTTTCAGGAAGCATGAAGAATGATTTTCACAATTTCCAGATACATTGGTATGCCAACGGTGACCATAAATGTGAAAGTCAGGCCCAGCGAAGCCGCCAGCGGCAGAGTCGGGCTGGCTTCCGGAATCGCCATTCGCTGAACGGCCGGAACGGCAATCAGGCTTGATGAACCACACAGCACCATGAAAAGCACATAAGTTCCGATCTCAAGCGGATAACCCGTCACCATCGAAAATCCATACGCAATCGCAAAACCAACCATGGCAAACACATTTGGCCCGATCAGACCGAAAACAATGAATCCAAGCCCGGCCACTTTCAAATCTTTGGCTCGCTTGCACGCCGTAGTGCCCATCTCCATCAGAAACAGGCAAAGCATCGCCTGAAACTGGAAATTGAAGAGATGGTCCACCTGCTCGGTAGCCTTTCCACCCTTCAGGCTTGCCAACAGGCCAATGACCACTCCAGCAAACAAAAGAAACGTGCCGGGATTGAGAAAAACCTCGTGCAGCAGATGCCCGTCTATCATTTTCTTTTTGAGACGTGCCTGAAGGTTTTTGTCTTCAGAAATAAGTGATGTATCCATGGCCGGAATCTCAACACTTGCCAGAGCTTCAGAAGTGACATAATCCATCTCGCCTGGCATATTGCCGTTTGCATCCATCCCATTTTTTCGCAGGTTGGCCACCAGCACCAGCGATAGCAGACAGCCGGGAATCTCCATTACGGCCACCATCACCGGCATGTAAGGGGCAGAAGCAATATTCAGAGCCGTTAAAAAACCGAGTGCTGTCACAAATGTACCAGCAGAGTCTGATCCGTAATACCCGGCAATTGTAGAAGCATCAATTTTTCGCAGATTCGTGAGTGCACGAAGCATACCATACGCAATCAAACCAATGATCAGATTGGTGATGAAGCCCACGACTATAAATAGTGCCGCATAAATCAGGTCACTCCCAGCTTCAATCTCAGCCAGTTGTTCGCCACCATGCCAGCCGATACTCAAGAGAAGTACGATTGTCAGCGACTGAAATAGTGCTTTGGGAAATTCAAATTCCACTCGCAGGATAGGTATCAGAAAACCTGCGAAGAAAAAGAGCAGCAACGGGTTGAGTAAATTCTGAACCAGGTTGTTCAATATGGAATCGAGCATCTGCGGAAGTTCCTTGTAATACTTCTGGAATCATGCAACGTGTGCAATCCAGAACGTGTCTCTTGACATACGTTTTTCTGTGCAAATTTATTGCCAAATCCCATTACGAGCTGGCACAATTTTTAATCCAGGCAATCAATCAGCAATCATATGAACATGCATCACGCATGGGCATTTATGATTAAAGATTTTGGATACAAACAATTAACAACGTAAAATAAAATGGCCGG
>JBILGL010000195.1:0-7409 GCA_044351075.1 Isosphaeraceae bacterium
TGAGTCGTTATTGAAATCCGCATGCACCGAATTAAGACCACAGATTTGGGCATCAAGGTCTGGCTGCCCTTTCTTTTCCGTGAAAGTGCCATCTTTCTGATTGATCAGAATCAATGCGCCACGCTGATAGTCGTAAGTCGAGAAAAAAATGTCAGGGTGATAATCACCATTAAAATCTTCGAAAGAGCTGCCGCCGGCCATCAGTGGACCGATTTTAAGAAGTCCTGAGGCTGGTGCGATATTCTCAAATCGAGGAACGGGGAGCACTGATTTCTCGCGTGGGAAAGTCAGACGCAGAGCCTCAGGAATTCCATCCGGATACTTGCCCAGAGCCATCGCTGAAACATTAAGCAGCCATCGTGCAGTCAGGTCGTTTGGATTATCTTTGAGATACTCTTCAAAATGACGAACCGCCGCATCCGTTCCGCTTGAAAACTGATGACGGGCAGCTTCTGCCAGAGGAAAAATACAGGTGGATCCATTACAGCAATCGTTACAATTTTCAACCTCTGCCTGACGCAGGCCAGCCAGCCCTCGCAATAGTTCAAGATCGATGCCAAGCTCTACATAAATTTCCCTGCGAAATTCGGTCAGCGATGCAAAAACTTTATCGGCTTCGGGAAAATTTCCCTCATACATGTGCAGAACACCGATCATGGCCCGAGAGCCCGGCGTTAGTGCCGCACCACGCTCACTGAGCGCTTTGATACCTCGATTGCCACGATTTTCAAATGCTGCTCTCAGGCCAGTCAGGCCATCTTTCTGATCGATCCGACCAGTGTAATTCTGGGCGAATTGAAAACCGCTGTTATCAAAACGCCCGTCGATTCGGGCGGCCGGATCGATCCCCTTTGTAAAAGATAATTCCGGTAAACTCCCAGATGCCGTGGAGGAATACTGATTCGGATCAGACGAAGGACGTGAACAGCCAGCCTCTGAAACGGCCAGGCTGATCGCCAAAACTGCGATGCGAAATCGTCGGAACATCTTGACTCTTGCCTGATATGAACTGATTTCCAGAAGAGAATAGTATTATGTTATGTGTCCAAGAAAATCCAGTCAATTAACATCCCAAATAATTTGGACGAAAACTTAGAATATGATTCCTCGATCGATTCCAAATTTTAAAGAATAACAAATTGATAAGAATTATTAAGCTGTAAGCTGGTTTAAATCTTCACAAGCCGATTGCGTCCGGCGGCCATTTTTTCCTTTTCACGTCTTGGAAGGAGTAATCAGAAAGACTGTTTTTTTGAAATTTGCCATCTTTTTCTGGATCGGTTGTGCCCTCTCTATTATCTTCTTCTAGTTGTGTGACCGAAATGATCCGGATCAACAATTCAGTACTTCAGAGACGCGACAACTTCCATGAAAATCAATCAAATTCCAATCATCACAGCATTCATGCTGGCATTACTGCCGACGGATCTGAAGGCCCAGAATGCGGAAGTGCCAAAGGGCGAAGTCACCAAATACAGCTTCGAAAATTCCCGGATTTTTCCCGGAACTTATCGCGATTACTGGGTTTATGTCCCAAAGCAATATGATCCGGCCAAGCCTGCCTGCGTCTTTGTCTGTCAGGACGGGATTCAATACAACGCGCCTGCCGCTTTTGATCGCCTGATCGCAGCCGGCGACATGCCAGTAACCATTGGCGTTTTTGTGATGCATGGCCGCGTGAAAGCTCAGACCGATCAAGCACTTGACCGCTTTAACCGGTCGTTTGAATATGATGGGCTTGGCGACAATTACGCCCGATTTATTCTTGATGAACTTCTGCCGGACGTGGAAACCAAAAAAACGGCTGATGGCAGGGCGATTCGACTCTCAAAAAATGGTAATGACCGGGCCATTGCCGGCAATTCCTCAGGCGCAATCTGTGCCTTTACCGCCGCTTGGGAGCGGCCTGATGCCTTTTCACGCGTTTTTTCTGCGATAGGAACTTATGTCGGCCTGAGGGGCGGCAATGTCTATCCGACACTGATTCGCAAGTATGAGCCAAAGCCGATCCGCATCTTCCTGCAGGACGGCTCAAATGACCTCAATATTTATGGCGGCGACTGGTGGATGGCAAATCAGGAGATGCAGCGAGCTCTGGTTTTTGCCGGTTACGACGTGCGTCATATCTGGGGCGAGGGCGGCCACAACGGCAAGCAGGCAGGCGAAGTTTTTCCGGAAGCCATGAAATGGCTCTGGCGCGGCTGGCCAGAGCCCATTGCTGCCGGTCAGGGCTCGCAGCAGCTCAAGGATATTCTGATTCCCGGTCAGGGCTGGGAATTGGTGGGCGATGGATACCAGTTTACCGAAGGCCCAACGGCCGACGCCACTGGCACAGTCTTTTTCAATGATATTCCGAATAATAAAACTTATAAAATCGGAACCGACGGCAAGCCGGTGGTGATTAATGACAAATCAAATCGCTCCAACGGTATGGGCTATGGCCCCGATGGCCGCCGCTATGTGGTTTCAACTGGTACGGAACAGGTGATTGCATTTGGCGATGATAACAAGCCCGCTGTGATCGCCGAGGGCATTCGCGGTAATGATCTGGTGGTGCTGAAAAACGGCAATGTTTATGTAACTAACCCATCGGCCACCAACGAGCCTGGCAAGGTCTGGCTGGTGCGGCCAAATGGCGAAAAAACCGTGGTTGATACCGGCCTGAATTTCCCGAATGGTGTGACGGCTTCGCCGGATCAATCGCTTCTTTATGTGGCCGAAGCCCGCAGCCACTGGGTCTGGAGCTATCAGATTCAGCCTGACGGTACGCTGAAGCACAAGCAGCGCTATTATCATCTGCACATGCCAGACACGGCCGACGCTGCCGGAGGGGATGGCATGCGGGTGGACCGCGATGGGCGGCTTTATGTGGCCACACGAATGGGTATTCAGGTTTGTGATCAGGCAGGCCGGGTGAATTGCATTATTCCGACGCCCAATGGCAAGTCATCAAACATTACTTTCGGTGGCAAGGATTTCAATGAAATTTATGTTACCGCTGGAGAAAAGGTCTATAAGCGGAAAGTGAAAACAGTGGGTGCCAATGCCTGGCAGCAGCCGCATAAACCAGCAGCGCCAAGGCTTTGATCATTGACGCCTGATGAATTGAAATGATAAAAGCCCTTTTTCTGTGCAAAACATACGGAAAAGGGCTTTAACTTCAAAGAAAGTGGCAATTGGCAAGTTAAACGTAGGGCACGATTTATCGTGCCAATTTGACCAATATTATTAATACAATATAAATGACAGGGATTCGTCAAAATGTCCATTTCCGGCGATGATCAGAAACGATTGCAATCAGCGATTGATTTATTAAGCTCGCGAAAAACCGATCAGGCTTTGAAAATTCTGAATGAACTGGTCAGAAAATATCCGAGACTTCCGATGCCGCGTTATTATTCGGCGATGGCGGCACTTCAGCAGGGGCGGATGAAGACTGCACTCATTGAAATGGAGCAGGCGCTAACGCTTGAGCCGGAGAATCCTGAGATTCTGGCCGGTTTTGGTGATGTTTTGACGGCTCTTGGCCGATTTGCAGACAGTATTTTTTTCTATCAAAGGGCGATTCTAAATGGTAATTCATCGATTTCGACATTGCTGAATTTGGGAGCCAATCTGGTTGATTTAGGCGATACGGAAAATGCAATAACTATTTTTCGGCGAATGGTGAAAGAACTTCCAGATCTTCAGCCGGGGTGGAATAATCTCGGGAATGCTTTGGTTGAAGCGGGAAGGCCGCAGGAAGCGATTTCGTTTCTGGAGAAAGCCATTGCAATGGCCCCTGCACTGCCGGATGCCTATTCAAATCTGGCCCGGGCCTGTAATGAAATCGGGCGGAATCAGGATGCCATTGAAAACGCCCAAAAAGCAGTGAAATGTAATCCGAACTTTATGCCTGCCTTAATTCAATGGGGGCGGGCCCTGCTTGAGCTGGGCGAGCCGGCGGCAGCCAAAAAAGTGCTTGTTTCAGTGGTGCAAACCATGCCTTCTGCATGGCCTGCGCTGGCATTGCTGGGCACTTGTGCGGAGCAGATGGGCGAGCTTGAAGAATCAATTGCCATCTGGATGGATTGTATCAGGCAAAAGCCTGATCATGCGCCGGTGTTGGGGCAGATCGTGGCCCGAATGAAATCAAAAACGCCTGAAGCGATCATCAATCAAATGCAACTGCTGCTGGAAAATAAGGCGACGAAACAGTCAGATCGAGAGCATCTCGCCTATGGGCTGGCTCATTTTTTCGATGCAAAGGGCAAATTTGATTCAGCGGTGAAATATCTGGATCAATTTTCATTATTGCGGCAAAGTGGTTTTCAGGCCCGGGGGCTGGAATATCATTCTGATTCATTTGCTGAACGATGCCGGAAAATCGATGTAGTCGCCGGGCAAATGCAATCAGTGCAGGAATCCCTGCCCAATCAGCTCAAAATGATATTTATCACGGGTATGCCTCGAGCGGGCACGACCTTGCTGGAGCAGATACTGTCGAGTCATTCGCAGGTTAAAGGGGTGGGCGAAGTCACCTGGTTTCCCGAAATCATGCAGGAGGTGCTGGAAAAGGCTGAATTGACGCCTGAGCTGGCTGGCACGTTGCGACAGAAATATCATGACAGGCTGGCCAAATCAGGCACTTCGGCTGACTGGATCATCGATAAACTGCCTGATAATTTTTATTATCTGCCGGTTTTGCGAAAAGTCTTTCCTGATGCCTTATTTCTGATCTGTCGGCGGGATGACCGCGACACGGCCCTCTCGCAGCGATTTACGCGGTTTGCAAGGGTGAGGTGGAATTCGGACTGGGGGCTTCAGCGCGGGCGATTCGAAATTTTTCATGAACGACTGCGAAAAATCATCGCTGAGAAATCCGAAAATGTGAGGATTGTGCGATATGAGTCGCTGGTGGCGAATATTCAGGTGGAAGTGGAGCCTCTGTTGCATTTGATGGGGCTGAGCTGGCAAGAGAAATGCCTGGATTTTCAGGCGAGCTTAAATCCGGTCAAAACGGCCAGTGCTGCGCAGGTGCGTCAGCCTGTTTATAAAAGTTCTGTGGGCAGGTTTCAAAAATACAACTTTGCGTATGAAAAAGAGTTTCATGCGCTCAACGAAATGCAAAAAGAGACAGAGCGAATGTTACAATCCTGATGTAAAGAATTCTCTTCTGCTGGAATATCTTCGAAAAGACTCAGGCAACGCATGGCCAGAATCAGAGTCGGGATAAACGCAAGATTATTATCTGATAGCTCAATGAGGGGCTGGACGCGCTACAGCCTCAGCCTGATTCGCGCAATGGCCGAAACGGGCGATGTGGAAATCTGCCTTTTGACCGATCTGCCGATTGCTGAAGTGCATCGACAGGCACTTGCTAAAAATTTTGATTCGGGAGCCATTCGCGAGCTTGCATCGGGCCCTTGCCGATACCCGACATGGCAGGAGAAATGGCTGAGACAGACGATCATTCGCGAAAAAATCGCGGTTTATCACACGCCTTATCATTATGGAGTGCCGTGGTGGCCGGGCTGCCCGAGTGTGGCCACTTTGCACGATGCGATTGATGCGACGATGCCTGTTCCGCTGGCCGAACGATTCAGCCGTATGACAATCAAAAGCCGCTATTACCTCTGGCAGACGCGGAAGATGGCTGACCGGATTATCACCGTCAGTGAGTTTTCAGCCGATCAGCTTCAGAGGCGACTGAGAATACCCAGGCGGAAAATTCGAGTGGTTCCGGAAGCGGCTGATGCGATTTTCCACAAGCTGGTCAGCCATGAAGAAATTCAGTCTCTACGCAGTTTTTACGCGATACCGGCAAAGCCTTACGTCTTTTACGTTGGCGGTTTGGAAGGGCGGAAAAATTTTGAGGTCGTTTTAAAGGCGATTGCCGCAATGCAGCAAAAGGGTGCGTTTCAGCTCGTTTTGGCGGGCGGTGCAGCGGCTGATCGGGCTCGGCTGGAAGCGATCGCAAAGGATCTGAAAGTCAGCGAGTTTGTGAGTTTTTTGGGTCGAGTGCCGGATGAACATCTGCCGGGTTTGTATTCGGGGGCACTGGCGATGGTTTATCCCAGTCGGTTGGAAGGCTTTGGCCTGCAATTGGTTGAAGCGATGGCGCGGGGCTGCCCGATGGTTGTGAGCCGGGCGACCAGTCTGCCGGAAGTGGCCGGACATGCGGGTGAGTATTTTGACCCGGACGATGCGGCCGGACTGGCTGCCATTTTGGACAGGCTGGCGATAGACAAAAATTATGAGGACTGGCTGAGGGGTAAATCGGCGGAGCGATCGGGGGCATTTTCTTGGGAAATAGCAGCCAGTGGCACGCTTGACGTGTATCGCGAACTTGTCAATGGGTGATATTTTTCTGGTTTTGTTGAACAACGTGCGGAAATCTTCTTTACCCGTCAATTTATTTCGGTTATGATAATGGTAATTGCTGTCGGAGGTTGATACTCTGACCGCCATGCAGCCCACCTGGCTCAGGATGCTTTTGCCGAATCGGTCGTTTACAGGCTTCTGTAAACGACCGAGATCAGGCCGCCCGGCTTGAATTGGTAAAAGGGTTCTTTACCCGCCTGAATACCGTGTCGAGGGATCTCGCCATGCTCTACCCCACCGTTTTGCGGCGTTTTGTACTTGCTTTCAGCGTTTTGGCGATGGCAACGGGTCTGCCCGCAGCCGATACGCCCAAGCCTGCTGAGAAACCGGCCCCGCAGCCGAGCAAAATCACGATTGTGCCAGGCGATTTACAGCTCAAGGGGCGAAGAGATACCGCCCAGATTATCGTTAACGGCGATCTGCCGGATGCGAAACGGGCTGATTTTACAAGAGCTGCCGCGATCACGAGCGCAGATCCGAATGTGGTCAAAGTGACCAAAAGCGGTCAGCTTCAGCCAGTTGCTGATGGGGCAACAACGATCAAAGCCCAGTTGGGCGAAAAATTGACGGCAACGATCAAAGTGACCGTTTCAGGGATGAAGCAGCCGGACACCGTTTCATTCCGCAACGATGTGGTGCCGGCTTTCAGCCAGGCTAACTGTAATATGGGTGCCTGCCACGGCACACCGACCGGCAAAGGTGGCTTCAAGCTGAGCCTTCGTGGCTACTTGCCAGATCAGGATTACACGATTCTTTCACGCGAAGCCGGTGGACGCCGGATTGACGTTTTTGCCCCTGACGCCAGCCTGGTTTTGCGAAAGCCGCTGGGCGAAGTGGCCCATGAAGGTGGTCTGCGACTTTCACGTAATACTGTTTCCCATCAGATGATACGTGACTGGATCGCCGAAGGTGCGATGGATGACCCGGCTGCACCGAAGGCGGTTAAGCTGGAAATTTTGCCTGAAAATCGAGTCATTCATGAGCCTTACACGACCCAGCAGGTGGCAGTGAGGGTGACTTACTCCGATAATTCGGTACGCGACGTG
>JBILGL010000010.1:0-22439 GCA_044351075.1 Isosphaeraceae bacterium
AAAAATCTCCTCGCCGTGATCCGCCAGTAAGGCTTTATTGGCCGTGACAACATGCTTGCCTGCTTGAAGGGCCTTGAGCGTCAGCGACCGGGCTGGCTCAATGCCGCCCATCGCTTCGATGATAATCTCGATTTCAGGATTAGTGAGAAGTTCATTCGGGTTGTTTGAGATAGTGGTTTCGTTTGAGAGATGAGCTCGAATCTTCGAGGTGTCTCGCACGGCCGCAGCGATCAATCTCAGAGGCCGGCCGGCTCGCGACTCAACCAAGCTGCTGTTTTCGCTCAGGATTTTTGAGACACCCTGCCCCACGGTGCCCATGCCCAATATGCCGATGCCAATCGCTTCAGAACTCACTTGCACGCTCGCCAAATCTTTATGTGATAATGTGATATAGGGTCTGATCGCTGGACTGGCCCGGTTGCTGCCGCGTCTTTACACGAAAAACTCCGGCCTTACGATCCGCCATTAGAATGATTATGACACGATTTGCAAAGTGCCGCGTGTCAATCCGTATTGATTTGTTGCCCTAACGCGTCGCCAGAGCGTTTTGGAGTCGATCGACCCGGCCAGGGCTGACTGATACTCAACGACCGTGCTGCGAACAACTTCTGACGGTTCATCAACGAATTCCACGCGAATGGCGGCCACTCCCCGGTTTTTGAGGGTCGGGATGATCGAGGCGGCTGACTGTGCTGTCGCATTAAATAACGTATTGCGGCATCCCACATCAGCCGTCAGTGGGTGTTTGGCTCCGACTCGATCCTCCAGTTGCACCAGATGATGATCACATGGTCGGCCGCAATTTGATTTATCCGTGCCCGGGCTCAGTACCATGCAAAATACACAATGCTCCATATGAAACATCGCAACCTTCTGATGAACAACAACTTCGAACCAGCTTGGCGGAGCCTGGGAAAGGAGCTCATGCAACTGGTCGGTGTTCAGGTCGAATCCGGCGGTTAATCGCTTCGCACCAAGGTCATAAAAATGCTCAGCCGATGCCGCATTCGTGATGTTCAGCGAAAAATCGGCCACCCATGGTATGCCGGCTGATCGGCAGAATTCGATCCCACCGGCATTGCGGGCCAGAATGCCGGCAGGTTGACATTTCTCCAGATATTTGAAGAGGTTATATTCGCCGGGCTTCTCGATTCTTGGTGTCGCAAGCCAGATTTCCAGCTCTTCATCGGCAGCCCATCGGCAGGCTTCACGATATTCACGAATGTCCTGAAAATCGGCGTAAACCATTTTTATGCCCATGGCTGATAGAGCTTTAAGTTGCTCCATGTTTCGCACAAGGCATGTCAGATAAGGCTGTTTTGGCTGGCTTTCAGCGATTCGATTTTGCCACCGTTTCTTTGTTTCCGGCACGATGGCATAATCGATTAATCGCCCGGAGCCAAGGCCTTTAATTTCTGTTTCAAGTTGATGCACAAGCTCTCGCCGCGCCTGATTTAAGAGGCTGGCGGGCAACAGCGTTTTACCGTCTGTTTTGAGTGTCAGAGTGGCCAATTCAAAAGTTGTGTCGCCCAGCTTACTCAAATGCTCACGCACCCAGCTTTCATCCGCAGGTCGTTTTTCGGCAATTTTGAGCGGTTCAGATGTTATAAATTTGGACCTTGCCTGTGGTCTGGTCTGATCATCAATTTGTGCTGTCAAAACCAGTGGCTGGCCGTGTTCGGCCACCACATGAATTGCAATCGGCAATCGGCGGCGAGGCCCCCGGCTGAAACTCTCACGCAGGCCGGCCTCAAGCCGCTGGTCATCCGTTTGCCATATACCCTGGCCTGGATAAACTTTACGAAAATCAACCGAGTCGCGAACAAAACGAATTCGCACTCTTCCTGAATATGAAGGGTTATCCGAATCAGTCGTTTGATTCGATAGGATATCTTTGTATTGACGGTTTCCGTTGCTGTCGCGTTCGACCGGTTCAATGCGGAAGATTCGTCCGCCCACGGCCCTTGAAGTGCCCTGGTCATTTTCCTCGACGTCAATCATCAGGCCGTCGCCGGCTTTCAGTGGCATGTGCAGGCGGGCGATCAGGCTCTGGCCCTCCACCGCTTCAACAAACCCGACATGCGGGCCACGCTTATTTGAAAAGTCTCCACGCACGAGATATTTATGATTATTGCCGCGGAGAAAACCGCTGCTCAGGCCACGGGAAAAAGCAAGTTCCAGCCGACGCCGATCTTCGCGGCTGAAATCTGGATCCTGATCAGCATAAAAAGCATCGATTGCCCGACGATAATGTTGCGTCACATTAGCCACATATTCGGCCGATTTCAGTCGCCCTTCCACTTTGAAACTGACAACGCCCGCATGCAGTAGGTCAGGGATTAGGTCATATGCAGCAAGATCCTGTGGGCTCAGAAGATACTGGCGGTCATCAAGATCAATTTTGTGGCCGTCAACGATCATTTCGTATGGCATGCGGCAGGCTTGGGCGCATTCGCCTCGATTGGCCGATCGTCCACCCAGCGCTTCGCTTGTGAGGCACTGACCGGAGTAGGCAACGCAAAGTGCCCCATGTACAAAGACTTCCAGCGGCATTTCCGGCTCTTCGGCATGAATCCGGGCAATCTCTTCGATCGACAATTCCCGGGCCAGAATCACACGATCGCAGCCGAGTGCACGTGCGGCCCGAACCCCGGCTGCACTTGTAACCGTCATCTGAGTGGATGCATGGATGGGCAGCTCTGGGCAAATCTGGCGTGCGAGTCGAGCCAGGCCGACATCTTGTACGATAAGGGCGTCAACTCCTGACTGGGCTGCAAGTTCCACCAGTTCGCAGGCGTCCGTCAGTTCGGTTGAAAAAATCAATGTGTTTAGTGTCAGATAACCTCGCACACCTCGGGCGTGTAGCGTTGCCATGATCTCCGGCAGCTCATTTCGAGGGAAATTGGCGGCCCGGGCCCTGGCGTTATGGGCATCAACGCCGAAATAAATGGCGTCTGCCCCGTTTTCGATTGCAGCCCTCAAGGCATCCCAGTGCCCGGCCGGAGCCAGTAATTCCGCTTTGTTGATCACTGTAAATTCTATGTTTGAAATATCTTGTGAAGACCAGACCAAAGACCCACGCTGCGATTGTTTTTAGAATCCTCATTTCATTATGCACGTTTAAGCTGTTTTGAACAACCGAATTTCTGTGTGATATTTTCAAAAGTCTTTGTTAAATATGATCTTATGAAAAAAAACAAGAAAAAGTGTTTGAAAAATATAACTTTCATATCTGCAATGGTTTACGATGTGTCTTGAGTCTTGTTGTCAAACAATTCGTGTTGCCCGCAGGTCGATAAAGGGGTATGATACTTATGTCCCGCCAGGCCGGTTATTGCTCCCGCCTCGTCCGGCCTATGCATTTACCGCCGTCTGCCTGGCGGTTGTTTGTCCTCCTTCACTGGTGTGACCGGAAACGCCTGTTGGAAGAGACTCAAGCTCGCGACTGAACCTATGGCCCGATTTCGATATTTCGCTTTTCTGTTAATGTCCGCCCTTGTTCTGGGCTCATTTGTATTCGTCTATCAAAAAGTCCGTTTTCAGATTGATCCTTTAAGTCAGGCGGTTTCGGAAATAAAGCCGGAAGATATTGTGGTTGCTGGTATTATGTCAGTTAATTCGACTGTTAATGCACCGGGTGAAATTCAAAGTGTTAACAACACGCTGGTCGAATGTGAGATTGATCGACTTTCGCTATCCACTCGCAGCAGATCGATTGTTTCGGGCGGATCAACAACAATATTAAAAATTGTGCCTGATGGGTCTTACGTCAAAAAAGGCGATCTGCTCTGCCAGCTTGACAGTCGAGAATATGAAGAGATGGTCCGCGTCCAGAAGATTAATCTGGAGCAGGCGGAATTGATGAAAAAATATACCGAGCTGGATGTTGAAGTCTCGAAGATAGCGATCGACGAATACAAAAACGGAACCTCGCGACGATCTGAGGAGATCCTTCGAAGAGCGATTCAGGTGGCAGAATTTGAAGCAGACCGTGCCAGCCGTCGATTGGCATGGACTCGTAAGATGGCTGAGAAGGGTTATGTCACTCCCAATGCTGTAAAGTCCGACGAATTTGCATCTTACAAGGCAGACGTGCTGCTTTCCCGGGCTCAAATGGCTTATGACACATTTGAAAAATTCACTCAGCCACGATCTGAGCAAAGTCTGAAATCACGCCTGCAGTCTCGAAATTGGGTCTATGTCTATTATTCTCAAT
Source organism: Isosphaeraceae bacterium (assembly GCA_044351075.1). GTDB lineage: Bacteria > Planctomycetota > Planctomycetia > Isosphaerales > Isosphaeraceae > QWQI01. The sequence goes on from JBILGL010000010.1 coordinate 4,217, forward strand.
GGGTTGACTACCAAAAAAAACGGCTTGAACGATTTGAAGAGCAGGTCAAAAAGTGTACTGTACTGGCTCCGCACGATGGCATGGTAATTTACGCGAACGAAGATGATGGAGATTCACGTATCGAGCTGGGAGCGGAAGTGCGTCGGGGGCAGGATCTCTTTTATCTGCCTGACCTTGAGAATCTTCAGGTCCGGGCGAAATTGAGCCAGACGGTAATCGACCGAGTCCGCAACGGAATGCCTGTTCAAATATATGCCGAATCGCTTGATACGATTGCTGCGGAAGGGGTTGTGACCAAAATTGCTCAGTTGCCCGTGCCGACGTCTTCTTCGTCCTCGCGTTCAGCTCAGTCGCGTGATGTCAAGAATTACTATTGTATGGTGGTCATCGAAGGCCGTCATGAAGGTTTTCGACCGGGCATGAATGCCGAGATTGTGATTCAGACAGGCCTTTCAGAATCATGTACGGTTATACCTCCGGAAGTGGTTGAAGTTGAAGGGGATCAGGAATTTTGTGTGGTGCTCGGGCCTGATGGAACCCCGCTTCGCAGGCAGATCATCACACACGTGGGCGACGAGTTTAACCGAATTGTGGATAAAGGCCTGGAACCTGGCGAGAAGGTGCTACTCAAACCCCGCCGCTTACAGGATTTGCCAGGTGTTTCACTGCAGACGGTGATGCTCGACAAATCAATCGATTCGAATGATCCCAAAACCGAAATCACAGCGGAATCGGGGAATCTCGCACCAGAAAAAACCAGTTCAGATGAGACAGAACTTCTCAGTGCTGAGTCAGATGGTGAAAAAAATGCCGCCAATGGATTGGTGCGAACAACTCAGCAGGCTCAGACACGATAGAGATTGATCGATAAAACCTTGTCTGTGTTGATGTTAGCCATTCGATTGAATCGTTGTTGCGGTTTTGCTGCATCAAGTTGTGAAATATGACTGAAAAAGGGCAAGTCTGGTTGCCGAAAACGCCTATAATAGATACAAGATGATTGTCGGCTATTTCCGTTGGCCTCTCCCTGAGACTGACAATTCTCCAGATCGCTCTGGCGATTTGCGAATCACGCCTGTAACCTTCAGGCCCAACGTGCCTGGAAGGATCTAATCCATGCAAAATCCTCCGCAAAAGAAATCGCTGAAATCGCTTGCAAGACAACTGACCTTTTGGTTTTGCCTGATTGCAATTCCCGTTTCGGCTGCCATCTGGGGTGTTTCGCATATCTGGGCGCGGCCTGAATTGCCGCCGGAACTTAGCGAAGTCGAGCAGGTGCATAAGGTTCGATACGATCGTTTTGTGAATGCACCCGGTGAAATTCAGAGTGCAAATAATACAATCGTTGAATGCGAAATTGAAAATATTCAAGTGCGGGTGATGGGTAATTCCATCAATGCCGGTGCATCAACACGTATTCTCACAATCATTCCTGATGGCAGCAAAGTCAAAAAAGGTGATGTGCTTTGCAAGCTTGACAGTCGTGAGTTTGAAGAGATGGTACGGCTGCAGAAAATAAATGTCGAGCGGGCCAAAGCCGACAAACTTCAGGCGGAGATGGAACTTGAGGTCGCCAAAATTGCGATCGAAGAATATCGCAAGGGTATGGCTCTCCAGCAGATACAAAATCTCAAAGGTCGTATTGCACTGGCCCAGACTGATTCCGCGAGATTTGCGGCTCGTTTGGAATGGTCGCAAAAGATGCTGGAAAAGGGTTATATCTCCAAATCTGCTTTGATGACCGATCAGATGTCCCTGCAAAGGTCTGACATTGCCTTAACGCAGGCTGAGATTCAACTCAACACCTACGAAAAATTCAGTATGCCGAAGCAGATACATCAGCTTCAAACTCAAATTACCACACTTGAAACAAATCTGACGCTTGAAAATGAACGCTATCAACGATATCTCGATCGCTTGAAACTCTACGAAAAGCAGATTGATAACTGTACGGTGCGGGCACCTCATGATGGGTTGGCGGTTTATGCCAATGAAGAGGATGGTGATACCCGGATTGAAGAGGGTTCCTCTGTGCGTCAGGGGCAGGACATTTTCGTTTTGCCGGACCTTACGGATATGCAGGTGATGGCTAAGCTGAGCGAGTCGATCGTGCAGAAAGTGCAACCCGGCATGAAGGTGCGTATTCTGGTCGAATCCGTTTTTAATAAATCGATGATGGGTACAGTTGAACGTATTGCTCAATTGCCTATCGCTTCTTCAAGTTGGCGATCTTCAAACGAAGTGAAGCAATACTACTGTATTGTGAAGGTCGATGATGAGCCCGAGGATATGCGTCCCGGCCTGAATGCAGAAATTCAGGTGCTTACCGATGCCCCTGAGGAAAAGCTGACGATCACTCCCGACGTTGTTGAAATTGAAGGTGGGCGGGAATTCTGCCTGGTGATGTCAGACGACGGTGAAATCGAAAAGCGAGAGATTCGCACTCGTACAGGTGATCCTCAGACGCTTGAAGTTCTGGATGGCCTGAATGAAGGCGAGAACGTGCTGCGGCACCCAGATAAAATCCTTGAGCATAAAGCATTTGTGACACGGCAAACGAATCTTGACGAGTTTCGTACCCAGCCTGCACTTTCGCAGACTGTGGAATCCGAAAAATCGGATGATGCTCATCTGGCTGGCACGACTGACAGCACAACCGCTGAAACCAGCGCATCTGCTACAGCAAGAACAGGTTACTGACCACTTGGCCGACCTTCGCCGGATCGTGCGATAGACTCTTATTAGAGCCTTGTATGTATCATCGGCGGTGAAATATGGCCCAGAAAAAAGAGAATCCATCGGTAGCCGGTAAAAATGCCAAACCGGTTTCCATGAGTAGGCCGGCTATTAACTTCCTTATTATCACTGCCGCACTTTTGCTCTTCCTTCGAGTCTCTGTGCGGCAAGGATGGGTTAACTGGCCTCCATCAAACCTCTCAGCCATTCTAAGTGCTCTTGCCGGCTGGGTTGCGATCGTCGGGCCTCTGGTCCTTTTTCGGCATGAGGAACAGACGGGCGCGATGGGCCTTGGCGACCGTGTCTGGATCACCACGGGGATTGTCATCTGGCTGCGATTTCTTCAGGGCGTCGCAACGGGCAGAATCCCCGGATTTGATTCAATCACTTCGCTGGTCAAGCCTTCGGATATGGCGATTATCACCCTCGCCTGCCTGATCGGTGGGATGATCAGCCGTCCAAAGCGAGTTTATTGGACATGGACGAATCTTGTCGGCTGGGGCCTGGGGCTCTGCTGGCTCGCCACTGTGCTCATTCCATCTGATCCAGGTTTGCTGGGGCTACTGACGGCAATGGTTCGCTGATCAGCGAAGAGCATCACTGATCCCTCAGACCTGTCAGTAATTCTGTGGTCAATTTCGCAGAATGCTGGGCACTGATCAGACCAGCCGGATAGGCTTCTGTTTTTCCAAAGCCTTCTCCTGCAAGTATTAAGAGTGGTTTGTCCGTTAGTTTCAGTGGCCTCTCAAATCCGGCAGCTTCAGGCTTCAACCGCGAATACTTCCAGCGGTGAAAATCACTTGCCATCACCTGAACACCCGGCCAATTTTCTTCCATTATCGCACGAAACTGCTCAAGCACCCATGCCTTTGGTGCATCCCAATATCGACAAGCAAAATCATCGTTTGATTCAATATAAATCGTTATAATACCGGATGATATGTTTTTTGATTGTAGCAGTCTGCGAATATTCGGGTGAGGGATCGGCTGTATTTCCGGGCTTATTCCTGCCCGATCTGGTTTTTGGATTTCGAAAATCCCGACCAGCGATCTTTCATAGCTGAAACAGGCTTCAAAGCCACTTGGCAATAATTGTTCAAGATGAGATCTGGTAAGGATTTCTGCAATCTGTGGTGGCGGCATTGTCAAAATGACATTCTCCGCATGAATCTCAATCAATCCTTCCTGAGAGGCCGACTGAAATTTTAAAAGCCATTTGTTATCACTTCGGATAATTTCATGTAACTCTAATGATTGAAATAGATTAAGATTTTCAGAAATGGCCTTGGAAAATGTTCGAAACGAAGAGACTGGCTCATAAATCTCAAATGAATCGAGATATCCCGAAAGCTCCTGCCGTTTTTGGTCCGTTAACGGTTTGATAACTTTCTCAACGAGATCAGCGTTCCTGCAAACGTGTTCAATGGTTCTGCAAGAGATGGAATTGTCAGTCAAGAAATAACTTGGGCCGGTATTCACCAGCCCAGATCGCCCGATTTCCCGGGCCGCCATTCGGCCGCCAGGGTAGCGGCCTTTGTCTGCGATTAGACACTCAATTCCTTTTTCTTTCAGATGTTGTGCTAGCGTCAGGCCAGTAATGCCCGAGCCAATAATGACAATTTCTGATGTTACGGGAAATTCTTTCACAGTAATTACTTGTCGAAGCTATGATCGATAAAGTCTAGAGCGATGTCCAAAGCGGGAGCAGAATGTGTCAAGGCACCGACCGAGAGTCGATCGACATTCAGCCGTGCATATTCGCCGATTGTTTCAAGATGAAGCCCGCCAGATATTTCCAGCAGAACTCTGGGGGCAATTTCGTTCCGAATTTCCACCGCACTTTTAGCCATGACAGGCGTAAAATTATCCAGAAGAATGCAGTCGGGGCCGGCTTTGAGTGCTTCTTTGAGCTGTTCCAGCCGATCGATTTCCACGGTCACAAAAATCTTGTTCCCGGCGAAAGCCCGAGCCCGCTCTACCGCCTCAGTAATGGGCCGAACGCAACCATTTGTTGCCAACGCAGCTAAGTGATTATCCTTGATCAGGATAGCGTCGTGCAGGCCCATCCGGTGGTTCTTCCCGCCACCACATCGAACAGCGTATTTATCGAGAATACGCCAGCCAGGAATCGTCTTTCGTGTATCCAAAACGCTGGCTTTCGTACCTTCCGTTTTCTCCACGAATCGCGAAGTTATCGTCGCAATTCCGCTGAGATGCTGAAGAAAATTCAGACTGATGCGTTCCAGCGCCAGAATCGAACGCGTCTGCCCACGCACTTCTCCAATCGCCTCGCCGGGCGTAACACGATCACCGTCAGCGAGATATGGTTTCCAGTGAATACCTGGTTGAAATCGTTCGGCGATCAGACTGACAATTGGCAGCCCGCAGATCACTCCATCGCGCCGAGCGACAAACTTACCTGCCGTTGTGGACGCTTCAGGAATTGTGCTCAGGCTGGTGATGTCGCCTGCCGTTGCCAGATCCTCATCGAGCGCCATATCAATCAGGGTTTTGGCAGAGTGAGTTTCGGCAGTACCGAAAGGCGGATCAGGTATGCACATGAGATCGTAAATTATCCAATTCCGGGTCGAGGTCGTGAGGGACGCCCCTGATTTGATTTCGACGCTCTTGATTTTGATCTGGCCGATTTTGCCTGTGGCGAGGCTTCAGGCCGGGCTGGGCCTCCAGATTTTTCGGCCTTTAATGCCAGAATCCTGTCTCTTAAAGCCGCTGCTTTTTCAAATTCCATTGCCTCGGCCGCTTTAAGCATCTCCTGTTCCAGCTCGTTCAGATACTCTTCCGTTATTTCCTGATCTTCTGATCTGGATACAGCTTTACGTGTGATTTCACGGGCAGCGACCTCCTCTTCAATACCCTTCTTAATCGCCTTTTTGATCGTCTGCGGCGTAATGCCATTCGCCTCATTATAAGCAATCTGAAGAGCCCGCCGCCGTGCAGTTTCATCAATGGCATTTTTCATGGCCGGCGTGATTTTATCTGCATATAAAATCACTTCAGCATTGACGTTACGTGCAGCTCGACCAATCGTTTGAATCAGCGATGATTCACTTCGCAGAAAACCTTCTTTATCAGCGTCGAGAATACAGACCATCGAAACTTCAGGCAGGTCAATGCCTTCTCTCAAGAGGTTCACACCCACCAGCACGTCAAACGCGCCTTCTCGAAGCTCTCTTAAGATCGTAACTCTCTCAAATGCATCAAGTTCGGAATGAAGCCACTTGGTTTTTAAGCCCTTTTCGCGGAGAAAACGCGTCAGGTCTTCGGCCATGCGTTTGGTAAGAACTGTTACAATCAGACGTTCGTTTTGTTCTGCCCGTTTTTTGGCTTCTTCCATGAGGGCAGGCACCTGCCCCTTGGCCGGTTCAACTCGAATCACCGGGTCGAGGAGTCCGGTTGGCCGAATAACTTGTTCTACTACTTCGCCTTCGGATACGAAAAGCTCGTAATCAGCAGGAGTTGCCGAAACAAAAAGACGTTGGCCCGGCTTGCCTTCCCACTCGTCAAATCGCAGAGGGCGGTTATCCAGCGCCGATGGCAGACGGAAGCCATGCTCGACCAGCGTCATTTTGCGGCTGAAGTCGCCCGCAAACATCCCTCTTATCTGTGGCATCGTCACATGCGATTCATCCACAAAAATCAGGGAATCGTTGGGAAAAAAGTCGAGTAGAGTCGTGGGGGTTTCGCCTGGCTTTCGGCCCGCCAGGTGGCGGCTGTAGTTCTCAATCCCCTGGCAATAGCCAAGCTCCAGAATCATTTCCATGTCATATCGTGTGCGGGCTGCCAGCCTGTGTGCTTCCAGCAGCTTGCCCATTTCATGCAATTGCTCAAGCCGGGCCTCAAGTTCCGTCTTGATCGACTCAACAGCCGATTCAATTCGCTCTTCAGGCAACACAAAGTGCTTTGCTGGATAGACATAAGTGTCGGCCAAACGTTGGATTGATTGCCCACTGATCGGGTCAATAATTGATATGGCTTCCACTTCATCGCCGAAGAGTTCGATCCGAAGGGCCGTTTCTTCATAAGCTGGCCAGATCTCGACAACATCCCCCCTGACACGAAATTTGCCGCGATCAAATGCAACGTCATTTCTTTCGTATTGAATATCAACAAACTTCCGCAGCAGGGTGTCTCGGTCCAGAATATCGCCCAGCTTTACATAGACCATCATTTTTCGATAGTCGTCAGGTGAACCTAAGCCATAAATGCATGAAACACTTGCCACAACAACAACATCGCGTCGGCTGATCAGGGCCGAAGTCGCTGCCAGCCGAAGCCGATCAATTTCCTGATTGATTGCCGCATCTTTTTCAATATAGATATCTCTTTGTGGGATATAGGCTTCAGGTTGATAATAGTCGTAATATGAAACGAAATATCGAACGGCGTTATGGGGGAAAAATTCGAGGAATTCGGAATAAAGCTGGGCGGCCAGCGTTTTGTTGTGAGAAAGGACAAGTGTCGGGCGGTTCAATTGGGCGATCACATTGGCCATGGTGAATGTTTTGCCCGAGCCCGTGACACCCAACAAAGTTTGTGACTTCTTTCCGGAAGCGAAGCCATTGACAAGTGCCTCAATGGCCTGAGGTTGATCACCAGCCGGCTGGAAAGGGCTGACAAGTTGAAAGCCGCTCATGGCTGGGCTCCGGCTGTTTCAGAATCTGCTTTACCCTCATGGAGAGAATATTCGAGATGATTTTTGAAATTGGCAATAAATGTCGGGCCTATTCCTTTAACCCGTTCTTCGAAATCAGCATCGTCATGAAAAGGTTCAGAATCGCGTAAAGTCAATATTCGGCTAAGGATAACAGGTCCAATCCCAGGTAACAAAAGAATTCGTTCAGGACCATCCTGATTAACATTGACCTTTAAGTCGCTGACATGATTGACCGGCTCGCCAATCCGCTTCCAAATGGCATTGACCAAGTCGCTGATGAAGACGATACAAATGATAAATAGAAATAGTCGAAGCCTTTTCAGGGAATCGTCTTCATCTTTACTAACCTGATCGTTCGGCATGGTGAACCAGGCTGAAGAATGGGCCGGGGCATTGCAATGCCCCGGAAATCATCGACGCAAACTGAGATCAGGCCAGGACTTCAGCTTCCTGCGGAACATCAACAACGCCTGTAATCAGGGCTCGTTTGACTTCGCTGATAGCCTGAGTCACCTTGATTCCACGAGGGCAGGCTTCGCTGCAATTGAAAACGGTACGGCATCGCCAGATGCCATCGGCGTCGTTGAGAATTTCCAGACGCTCAGCAGCTCCCTGATCGCGACTGTCAAAAATGAAGCGGTGGGCGTTCACAATTGCGGCAGGGCCAACGTATTCCCGATTACCCCAGAAAGGAGGGCAGGCTGTCGTGCAGCAGGCGCAGAGAATACATTTGGTTGTGTCGTCAAAGCGGGCTCGCTGCTCCGGCGTTTGCAGTCTTTCGGTGGTCGGGGCCGGGTCATCATTAATGAGAAACGGCATGACCGACTTGTAATGGTCAAAAAACGGCTTCATGTCAACGATCAGGTCTTTTATTACTGGCAGACCCAGGATTGGCTCAACCGTCACCTTGTCAGACTTCAAATTCTGAACCAGCATCTTGCAGGCAAGGTTGTTCTGACCATTGATACGCATGGCGTCAGAGCCACAAATGCCGTGGGCACAGCTCTTTCGAAGACCCAGTGTATCGTCCTGCTCCCACTTTACCTTCATGACGACATCCAGCACCCGATCCATCGGATGAGCCTGCACCTTATATTCTTTCCAATGCGGCTCGCGGTCCTTTTCCGGGTCGTATCGTTTAATCTGAACGGTCAGGGATCGGTAAGCGTCACTGTCACCAACTGGCTTATTTGTCGCGCTCATTTTAGTCATTCCTGCATGTTGAATAGATCTTTGTGCGTTAACTGACCTGAAAATCAATATTTACGCACTTCGAGCGGATATTTGGGCACCGTCTGGCCATCTTTTTCGATCATGATCACATCCACGGGTTTGTGATCAATTTTTGTACCTTCTTCGCCATCTTTCGAGACGAATGTATGGTTGAAATACTTGGAATCGTCTCGATCCGGGAAGTCTTCGCGGGAGTGTGCCCCGCGGCTCTCCTTGCGGCTCTCACACGAGGCTACCATCGCCTCTGCCATTTCGAGCAGGTTACCAAGCTCCAGATATTCAAGCAGGCCTGTATTAAAGACAGTACCCTTGTCTTGAATGCCGGTTCCGGCATAGCGTTTTTTCAGCTCTACGATCGTCTGTCGGGCGTTTGCCAAGCCTTCGGCTGTGCGGTAAACGCCGCAATCGTCCATCATGACTCGCTGCATTTCGTCGCGAATACGAATCCAGGGCTCGGTACGTGCCTTGGCCAATGCATCCGAAATCTGTTTCTTCGCCGCGGAATCGGCGTCTTTGGGGATGTCCTTAAAGTTAGTCTCTTTGGCAAACTTCGCCATCTGTTGCCCTGCCCGTCGCCCGAAAACGACAAGATCGAGTAAGCTGTTCGTTCCCAGACGGTTGCCACCATGAACCGAAACACAGGCCGATTCACCCGCAGCATAGAGCCCTGGCACCACATCGCCGGCTGCATTCCGAACGACTCGCGTGTAAATATCCGTCGGCGTGCCGCCCATACCGTAATGCGCGGTGGGTTGAATTGGCATTAGCTCCTTCAGCGGATCAATACCGAGATAGGTTCTTGAGAGTTCAAGAGATTCTGAAAGACGGCTTTCAATGTAGTGGTCATCCACCTCATGCCCTTCGGCATGACGGGGGCTGGAGCGATATTTGTTGATCGTTGAAGGACGGATATCCAAATAGACAAAATCTTTACCATTCACGCCCCGGCCCGCTCGCACTTCCTGATAAATTGAGCGTGAGCAGACATCGCGGCTGGCAAGTTCTTTCATGTTCGGGGCATAGGTCTCCATAAACCTTTCGCCCTTGCCGTTAAACATGATGCCGCCATCGCCGCGGCAGCCTTCCGTGAGCAGAATTCCGAGTCGATAAATACCCGTCGGGTGGAATTGGTAAAATTCCAGATCTTCCATCGGAATGCCGTGGCGGTAAGCAATGGCCGGGCCATCACCCGTCAGGGCATAGGCGTTTGATGTCACTTTAAACATTCGGCCAAAACCGCCAGTTGCCAGCAGCACACTCTTGGCATGAAACACATGCAGCCGGCCAGTGGCAATTTCAATCGCGACGATGCCACGGCATTCGCCATCGACCATGATCAGGTCGAGCATGTGGTATTCGTCAAAAAATTGCACACCATTTTTAATGCATTGCTGATAGAGCGTTTGCAGAATCATGTGGCCAGTGCGGTCAGCCGCATGGCAGGCACGCATGACAGGTTCTCGCTTGGAGGGATTACCCTTCACCGGCCTCGAATGGCCACCAAATCGCCGCTGGCTGATTCGCCCGTCGGCCGTGCGGTCGAATGGCAGACCCATGTGTTCAAGGTCATAAATACAGTCAACTGCTTCGCGGCAAAGAATTTCAGCTGCCGTTTGATCAACTACGAAGTCGCCGCCCTTGATGGTGTCGTAAGCATGGTTTTCCCAAGAATCTTCTTCAAGATTGGAGAGAGCCGCTGCAATACCCCCGTTTGCAGCCCCCGTGTGAGACCGGGTCGGGTAGAGCTTGCTCACGACCGCCGTGCCGACCTCTTTGCTCGAATGGAGGGCCGCCATCAGGCCCGCACCACCCGAACCAACAATGATGTTTTCGAAACGATGATATGTCGGTGTGCTCATGTTACAAGTCTTTTAATCGCAAGGCGTTCAGGTCACATAAAGGCGAGTGCGGATGATTGGTCCGAAAACATCGCCGCCGCGAGTGTTAATGATGTGCCAATCCGGAAGGGGCCGTCTGGGCTGCATCGGCATGGCCATTCACAGCCTTCCACTGTTTCACGTATTCCTTATCTTCCTCAAACATGCAAATGGCATAGGTGCCAATCAACAGGAGCGATACCATCACGGCCCAGATGCTGGTGTGCATTGCTACGCGAGCCTTGGCACCATGCACGTGTTCATCAAGAATTTGCCGCAGACCATTGAAGCCGTGGAACATCGCCAGGCCGATCATACCCAGGTCCCAAAGCCTCCAGATCCACCCAGTCGTGGGGTTTGACCATCGCCCGGCCACAAAGGCGTAGTTGATGTTTTCAACATTGTTGGCGATATGCATGATGAAGAGGTGGCCAACGGCCAAAAAGACCAGGACCAGGCCAGAGATTCGCATGAAATACCAGGCGGTCAGCTCAAATCCGCCGGTCGGTTTAATTCGGTTGCGTGCCATTTTCGGTCAGGACTCTTTTTTCGGGCAGAATGGGTTAGTTTCAATCAATTACGGTTTGGCGGCCATTTCAGGCACTTTGACCACATGATCAGGGCTTGAAGCCAGCGGCAGTATAACCACCACTGCGGCTGGAAGCATCAAGGCGAGAAAGACCAGCAAAACGGCTGTGAACGACTCTTTCTGATACTTGCAGCCATCATTCCAGAAATCAAAAAGCACCACACGAACGCCATTAACGGCATGGAAGACCACACAGGCCATCAGCCCGAGCTCGCTTACACGAAATGCCCAGCGTAGTGGCCAGTAGTATTGACCGTTAAACACACCGCCGTAAATGGCAACCGTGTGGTCATAAAGTGCGGGATTGAACACCACAAAAAAGGTATCGATCACATGGATGATGAGAAAAATCAGAATTCCCACACCCGTCACGCGGTGCAGCAGCCAAGAGAGCTGGCCAATGCCGCCCCGATACCGTCCCGCTTCCTTCAGTGTCGCCAGTTTTCCGGGTCTGTAAGCCTTTGGTTCGGGAGCAGTTGTGGACATTTCAGGCTCGATTGTTCGTACTCATGTTATGAAAGATTACGGGCAACGTTCCGGCCCGAAACCTCTGCAATTCGATAAAAGTATAACAGTTTTTTAGACTTTATGAATATACAGGTCAAGCAGGATGATTTTCAGAAGCGGATAGATGGGTTGGAATTTTAGGAAAAAGCAGTGGGCCTGTAAGCCGGATTTTGTCTCGAAACATTCTTTGCAGAACGATTTCGGAATCGATCATGAATCTGGGGTCTGTCTTGCGACAGGCCTCGTGCGACCTACCCGAGAGTCGTAACGGGCCGAGCCAGCCCGTGCCGGTCTTTCGACCGTCTGCCCCCTTATTTGGTCTTGCTCCGGGTGGGGTTTGCCGAGCCGGACGAGTCGCCTCGCCCGCTGGTGAGCTCTTACCTCACCGTTTCACCCTTACCTGGCACTCGTTGCCAAGTGCTTCGGCGGTTTACTTTCTGTGGCACTTTCCCTGCCCTCGCGAGCGGTGGGCGTTACCCACCACCCTGCCCTGCGGAGTCCGGACTTTCCTCCCAGCCTCTTCAGGCCAGGCGATCGATCAGCCCACTGCTATTCGAATTATAGGTTCTTGCTGGTCGAGAAAGAAAGCGGACAAACATGTTTTCATTTAGGTTCTCACCTACCAAAGAGAAGTTCATTTTCATCACTTTGAAATAATTATTTTAATTTTTCACCGCATAAATTCGCATCTCCGGGTCGGCTTCACGCACTCCGTAAACAGGCTCAAAATGCTCCGGGTGGGCGTCCATCCAGCTTCTTTCAATTGGAAAGCCAAGACCATCAAAAGGATTCATGCGCCCTTCGTCCGGGTTGGCCCGGGCAACCACCACGATATCGATTTTTTTCTTTTTTAAATTCCCCAGCCAGGCGTCGTAATCTGTTTCCAGACGCTCCCAGGTCGGCCGGGGATGCGGCCATCGCCGTTTGCCTGCCGGCTGTGCCAGATGATAATCATGCGGCATCCAGTCTGTTTGGGAATTGCAATTAATATATTCCACATGATTTTCAAGCCTGGGGCTCATCAGATAAACCGCCAGATTTGTGCCGGTATAAGCTACGCGAACAGGGTTTTCGCGAGTGGTCCGGTCAAATGCTGCCCAGGCTCTTTCATAATCAGGAAATACCGGAAAACGCTGGCCCCTGCCCGTTTTATCAAATTGAATCTGCTCGAAATAACAGGCCCCGATCAATGCAGAAACGCAGAGCCCAAGGCCCGACCGAGTCATATTCTTACGCCCAAATGTTGAAATTGCTGTACCTAAGCCAAATGCAATCAGCATCAGGGCGCGAAAGTCATTATTTAAAAGCCTGCCCAGAATTTCCCCGGCTGGAACAAGCCCAGGCATCCGATTCGGCACAAATCGGCTGAAATCCCAGGCTGGCTCGCCCGCAGCCGGCAAAAATGGCCAGCCTTGAGGCGAAAAAAGATGCACTGCGGCCAACGCCGTGCAGATGCAGCCCAGACCCGGCAATCGGCCAATCGCCATTGCCATGGCCGGTGCAAATAAGGCCAGCCCATGCAGGAAAAACCGCTGTTGGGTTCGATAAGGGATCAGGCACCAGTAAATGGCGATGGTGAGCAGGCCAAACAGAACCAAAATGCAATTCCAGCGATCTGCCACCGTTTTATTTTTCAATAATGAGATGAATGCCGCTACAATTGAAAGTGGATAAAGCCATGTCAGTCGCGGGTCAAGCACGCTGAGCATAATATCTGCCAGAGCCCCAAATTCCGAAAACGGCAGATAATAGGGGCTTTGCCGCATGGCTTGGGTGCCATACCAACCATCAAAAAGTGTGATTCCTTCAATTTCGACCGGTAAAGGATAAAGTGGATTTCCCGTCGCGATTGCATTTCTGATCCACCAGAAAAGCACGGGTGAAACAGCCAACACCCACTGGCCAATAAATATGAAAATGCTTTGTTTCGATCGTATTTTTTTTGTTTTTTGAGAAATGATCAGTTCACGAGCCGTCAGAAATACAATCCATGGCGGAATAAATACAATGCCTGGCGCCTTTGTGCCCCAGGCCAGTCCTGCAGCAAGCAGGCTGTGTGTGAGTAAGATTTTATTTTGTTTTTCAGCGGTGGTTGCATCTCGGCGGAATAAATCCAATTGGATATAAAATAAGATGGATACGATAAACCAGGCGGAGAAAATCGTGTCAACATTCGGCTCAAAGGTGAATAAAGCCAGTGGCGAAAGTGTCATCCAGATCGTGGTGGCAATCACGGATGCGGCCCGGCTGCCGCCGAGAGTCATGCAAAGCCTGTAAAGCCACCACCCGCCCAGAAACCAGAATGGAACTTGGCCGACCTTGGCGAGTAATAGATTACCCGTCCAGCCAACGAGCGTCATAAACCAGAGGTCGCCATTGGCCGGGAAATAAGGGGCCGCACTTTCGCCAAATGGTATTGGTATGCAGCCGATACGCCCTTCCTGCCACCAGCGTGCCGCAAAATAAAGGTGGTAAATCGGCCCGTCGCTGACCACTTTCACGGCACCTATCAGCGATGGCACAAAAAGCCGCAGAAATTCCAGGCTAAGTAGTGTCAGGCATAGAGTGATACAGATCTTTCCGACCGATTTAGGCGTGCTTTCTTCATCGCCACCACTACATGCCTTTTTGTCTGCGTAAAAAAGCGTAAAAACAACGTAAAAAACTTGTGGCAGAAAAGCCTCGGTGTATCGAACGACTCCAGCGGCCCCGGCGATCTGGGTGGCGAAGATCTGGAAGAGCAAGGCCGTTTGAATGCGGATGGAGGTGTCAAGCCAGCGTTGGGTGAACCATGTTTGGCGGCGGGTAGCAATGAGGGCGACCGCCCACGGCAGGGCCGCAACGAGCAGGAATCTGAGCAGGCTTGCCGTAAATTCAGCCATCATCGGGCCTGTGAGGGACTTGTGAAAGTGATTACCCGGCGGGTCTGTGCATAGCCGAGGCTTCTATCTATAATTACAGCAGAGCGGGCCATTTGGGAATTGCCCAGAACGGAAAAACAATGCCAGAGCCAATTGAAGAGCGGGGACCACGGATCATCGACGCCCATCTGGATCACCGGCGGAGCTTCCGCGAAAACACCTACGTTTATCCGGTTGTCTCCCGGCGGAGCCGTGGCGTTTCGATCGGCGTGAATCTGAACCCGGACAAGATCTGCAACTTCGATTGCATTTATTGTCAGGTTGATCGGAAAACGGCCGCCGTTACGCGGTTTGTCGATACTGAGATGATGTTGAGCGAACTGGCTGGAATGATTGACCTGGTCGAGTCGTGTGAACTCTTTGCCGAGCCTGAATTTGCGGGTGTCCCTGAAGCCTTGAGACGACTTAATGACATCGCATTTTCTGGCGATGGCGAGCCGACAACCGCGCGAGATTTTGACAAAATTGTTGAGCGTGTGGCTGAGCTGAAGCGGCAAAAGGGGCTGGATCATGTGAAGATGGTGCTCATCACCAACGCCACCATGTTTCACCGGCCCAAAGTGCAGCAGGCCCTGGCCACGCTTGATGCCAACAATGGTGAGATCTGGGCAAAGCTCGACGCCGGCACTGAGCCGTATTATCATCAGGTTGATAAAACGCTGATTCCGTTTCATCGGGTGATCACGAACCTGCAGGAAGCTTCAAGGCAGCGGCCGCTGGTGATTCAGACACTTTTTATGAATGTCGATGGCCAGCCGCCGAGCGAAGCCGAGATCGACGCCTTTTGCGACCGCCTCAATGAAATTCTGGCCACGGGCGGCGATCTGAACCGCATACAGATTTATACGGTTGCGAGAAAACCTGCCGTTGAGACAGTCACACCGCTTTCCCGCGAGCAGCTGGACGCCATTGCCGACCGTGTTGCCGGGAAAGTGCCCCGGCCAGTCGAACGCTTCTACGGGCCTGAAAAACTACCCGGCTGAAATACAATTTTCAAATGATGGATGACTGTAAGAATCATGACGGGCGAAATGAATTATCTGGGCCTGGAGATCGGCGGCACAAAGTTGCAAATCGGCCGGGGCGATGCATCCGGCCAACTGATGTGGCTGGAGCGTCGCACCGTTGACGCAGCCGAGGGTGCTTCGGGAATTCAGCGGCAAATTCTTGAGATGGTTGCCGCTTGCCGTGCCAGCGGGCAAATCGGCCCAGGCCCGATTCGCTGGGGGGTCGGCTTCGGCGGCCCGGTTGATTTAGCCGATGGATCCATTCGTAAGTCGCACCAGATTGAAGGCTGGTCGGGCTTTCCGCTGGGTAATTGGCTGAAGCTTGAAACGAATGCAGAGAAGGTTACCGTGCGAAATGACGCCGACACAGCCGCCCTGGCTGAGAGCATTGCCGGAGCCGGGCGGGGCTTTGACCCGATGGTTTATGTTACCGTCGGCAGCGGGATTGGCGGCGGGCTGGTGCTGGGTGGGCGAATTTACAGAGGTTCTGGCCGGGGCGCGATGGAGATTGGGCACTTGCGCGTGGCGAATCCGGATAATCAGGGCAAGCTCATTGAACTGGAATTGATCGCTTCAGGCTGGTCCATCCAGCGGCGGGCGGGCTGTTCAAGTGTACCCGAAGTATTACAGGCAGCGAAGGCTGGTCAGCCGCGTGCAATGGAAGTGCTCCGATCAGCGGCCGAATCGCTCGGCACAGGCCTTTCACACGTGGTGCAACTGGTGGCGCCGCAATTGATCATTCTGGGCGGCGGGGTAAATCTGCTGCCGGAAGAGTGGTGGGGCGATTGGGTGCGTGCATCTCTGGAATCAAAAACGATGGGCGTATTCGCAGGGATGACACAAGTCGTTCAGGCTGAATTAGGCGAAAATGTGGTTGTGGTGGGCGGGGTGCTGCTGGCCACCGGTGCAGATGGTTGATTGAGCCATCCAAAACAACGAATTTGATCAGAAGTAACAATTGCATTAAAGGAATCACCGACGAATGTCACTACCATTAACCGCCAATTTCGCTGATCGCCTGGCCGAAGCCGTAAAATCCAAAGGCAACGCTGTGCTGGTGGGTGTTGACCCCCGGCCGCAGCAATTACCGCAGGGCTGGGTTGAATCATTTGGCGGCGATGTGGTGCGTGCCGTTGAGGAATTTGGCTTTGAAGTGCTGAAATCCGTGGCTCCGCTGGTGCCTGCGGTGAAGTTTCAAATGGCATTTTATGAGGCCCTTGGGCCAACGGGGCTGATCGCTCTGGAAAACACGGCAAAACTGGCCCGGGAGCTTGGGCTTCTGGTGATCATGGACGGTAAACGAAATGACATTGGCAGCACGGCGGCGGCTTATGCCACTGCTTATGTGGGCGACCCTGACACACGTCAATTGCCGGCATGGACATCCGATGCCCTGACCATTAATCCTTATCTCGGCAGTGAGGGGATCACGCCATTTTTGCAGGGGGCCAGCCGCTCGGGCACCGGCCTTTTTCTGCTGGTTCGCACCAGTAACCCATCCGCCGGTGAGTTTCAGGATCTGGTTGCCGAAGGCAAGCCGCTTTATCGCCATGTGGCGGACCGAATGATGGGCTGGGCCGGGCCTTTTACAGGTGATTCAGGCTATAGTTCTCTGGGAGCGGTCGTCGGGGCCACCTCCCCTGCCCAGCTGGCCGAGCTACGGCAAATTCTGCAAGGAATTTGGATTTTAGTGCCAGGCTATGGTGCCCAGGGCGGCACAGCAGCGGATGTAGCTGTGGCGTTTGATGAAAATGGCCTGGGGGCTATCGTGAATAATTCACGTGGAATTACATTTGCCTATCAAAAGAGCGAATATGCCACCCGTTTTGGTAGCCAGTGGCAAGCAGCCGTGCGTGAAGCCACGCTGAAGATGATCGACGACCTCGCGGCACATGTCAAATTGAAATGAGCGACGACGATAAATATTGCAATTGGTCAGAAGATTATTGCAATTACCCGTTTTGAATCGTTGTAATCACCTGCTTTAACTCTGCCGTTTCGGCGGTAGTCAGCGGACGGTTAGGCGGTCGCACCGGGCCGACAGGCTGGCCCATCAGCTCGAGCCCAGCCTTGACTGTCGTGATATTCAGCGCATCGTTCTGCCGGGCACGAAAGGCTTCAATCGGGTTTAACAGCTCACGAAGCCTCATCGCTTCCGCATAATTGCCACAGGTCAGGGCTTCATGCAATTTCAGAGATATTTCCGGAAATAGTGCCGCTGCACCGCTGGTAAAGCCTCGGGCCCCGGCCAGATGATAAAATGGTGCATTGCGCTCGGCTGTGCCGCAGACAACCTCGCATTTACCAGCCGTTTTCCGCACAAAATCAGTCAGGGCGTTCAGGTCGTTTACGGCATATTTTACGCCGGCAATCACACCCTCATTGGCCAGCGAGACAAGCATAGCATCCGACGGATTTGGCCCCCGCTTATAGACCCAGATCGGCACACCTAATGCCTGCCTGATCGCCTTGAAATAAAGGCCCACACCCTCATCGCCCAGATAAGGATGCACTGGGGGCATGACCAGCACGCCATCCGCCCCGGCGGCCATGGCTTTTTCGCCGACAGAAATGGCATGCTCCAGGCCAATGCCAATCGGCGCCAGTACGCGTGCCCTGTTCTTGCAAATATGGATGGTGGTTGAAATGCAATTGATCGATTCAGCAATGCTCAGCGA
>JBILGL010000196.1:0-7358 GCA_044351075.1 Isosphaeraceae bacterium
GCTTCGGCGTGTTTGCGGGCATCGGCCAGCCTGGTGGCATCGTCGGAATAGATGCGTGCCAGCACTTCATGAGCCAGTGAAGGGTCGGCCAGTGTCGGAATCAGCTTTTCCAGCTCTGTAATGGCAGAGGCACGGCGGGATAGCTCGCCGCCACGGGCCAGCACAATAGACCGCACAAGCCTGTCAGAGATCGGTTCATCGCTGACAGTCGCCGCACTTTGGGAAATCAGGTCATAAGCCTCTTTCCAGGCTTTTTCGTCGCCAATTTTGTCGGAAAGCTGAAGGGCAAGCTGGCGGCGGGCCCAGTTCAGGTTCGGGCTTCGGCGAATAATCTCGCGGAGAATCGCTTCAATTTCCGGCTTACGATTGTAGCGGGAATAGAAGGTTAAAGCGGCCTGGGCTGTGATCGGGTCGTCAACATAGAGCTTGAGGGCCGCCCGATAATGCGTATCAGCCTCTGAGGGGAGATTGGCGACTTCATACGCCTGTGCGAGCAGCAGTTCGGGCTTCTGGCTCTTGACTTTCTCGCTGATCACCTTGAGCGTGGCACCGGCGCCGGTTTTGTTGAGGTTCTGCACCTGAAAAACGAGCAGGGCCATCCACGGCGAAGGCTCGACACCACGCCTTTCGGCATACTTTCTCAGGCTCTCTTCAGCGGCCACTTTCTGGCCGAGGCTGGAAAGCAGGCGGGCATACCAGATATTGTTGCCGAGATCTTCAGGGTTTTGCTCAAGCAGGCGGTCACCCAGTTGTCGGGCGAGCTCGGCCTTACCGGTCTGGACGGCAATTTCGGCAATCATCTGCTCAACCAGAATGGGCATATTGCCAATTTTTACTCGCAATTGTTCGATTTCATTAAACCGGCCAGTGCGGGCCAGAATCTGGCAGAGCGGGCGAAGGGCGGCCGCGCCACCTTCCAGATCAATCGCCTTGCGGAGGTCTGTTACGGCCTCTTCCAGCTTGCCGCGGCGTTCCTGCACAGCGGCACGAAGCACAAGCCCCTGAGCCTGAGCGGTGCCGCTTTCAATGATCTGATTCGAGAAATTCAGGGCTTCGGTCATGCGTGCATCAAGCTTTTCAGGCTTTTGAACGTCCTGCGGCGGAATGCGCAAGAGCTCCTGAATGCGAGCCAGACGCCAGTAAACATCTTTGGGGTCTTTGCCCTTGAGGGCTTCAACACGGCGGTGAATCAGCTCATCGTCGGCACCGGTCAGGGCCACCTGAACCAGCGAAAGCAGCGGCGCAGGGTCGCTGGGCTTGAGCGCCTGCCATGATTCATAAGCCTTGGTGGCGCCGATCAGGTCTTTCTGCTTTAAAAGCAGGTCGCCCAGCGCCTTATAGATAGCCGGTCGCTCACCTTCCGGCAGCGTTTCAGGCTTTTCTGAAAGCACAACCCGGGCATAGTTTTCATCACCCTGGGCCTGTGCAAGCTGGCTCAGGGCCAGACGAATATCAGCATGATCGCCTGTTGTCTGACGACATTCATCGAGGACTTTGCGGGCTTCGGCGAATTTGCCTGTTCGCGAAAGGCCTGAGGCCCAGGCGATCCAGAGCCCGATATTATTCGGCTGCTTGCGGGCTGATTCGCCCAGCGATGCCACCGCATCCTGAATATTGGTGCGAGCGGCGACAAAATCAGCCTTGAAAATGGCCAGGCCGGGGTCGTTGGGGGCAACTTCCTCAAGCTTTCTGACGATTCGCTCAATACCCGTGTAGTCTCTTTGGGCGTAGGGTCTGGCCAATTGCGATCGCCAGACCATCCGGGCCTGTGACAGCAGCAGAGTGGGGTCGGCAGGCATGGCCGTCAGGCCCTGGCTCAGCTCATTAATGGCATTATCAAGGTTGCCGTTGGCGGCGGCCTGTTCGGCCAGGGCCAGCCAGGGCGTTGCCCAGCGGTTAGAGGTTTTCGCAGCGCGGCGATAGGCATCGGTGGCCTGCACAGCGTTGCCCTTGGCCTGATAGCACTGGCCAAGCATGAAATTGGCCTGCGGAACGAGCGATGACGAGACCTTGGAGCGAATGCCCTCAAAGAGGGTAATGGCCTGATCAAACTGGCCCTGACGCATCAGCTTCACGGCGTCGAGCATCTGCGATTCGGGTTGGGCTTCGGCTGAGCCTGAAAGACGCTTGAATTGCTCAATGAGGGGGTCGGCTTCATTGATCCGGCCCAGATTCAAAAGCACAAATGCCAGCCGCCAGGTCGTTTCGGCATCATTGCCGCCGGAAAGAACCAGCCCCTGACGCCATTCTTCAACGGCCCGGTCAATCTTGTTGGAGGTGATTTCGGCCAGACCACGGGCCAGAAGCACCTCAGGCCGATTGCGATCGGCCTCGGGAATCATATCGATCTGCTGCAGGGCACCGACGTTATCTCCCGATAGCCGCAAGGCTTCGGAATAGGCCAGACGGGCCCCCATATTATCGGGGGCGAGCTTGACGGCCTCTTTGGCATCAGCGATTGCCTTGTCAGGCAAGTTGTTTTCAATGAGGAGTTTATAGCGTGTCAGGCGGACTTCGAGCGACTTGGGATGAATCGACACAATGCGGTCCAGAATTTCGTTACTCTTGGCCAGCGATTCATCTTTGGAAAGACCTGATCGGGTGCTGTAAACCATTGCCAGATCTAGTGCTGTAGCAATGTCTGAAGGGTCGGCGGCCCAGGCCAGTTCAAGCTGGCGAATAACTTCCTGCGAATTCTTCTGGTCTGTGCCGAGCTTATCGCTCATATACATGGCCAGGGCCATCATGCGGTGGGTGGCAGCGTCGCCCGGTTCGCCCTTGCCGGGTATGGCGTTAACGGCATCGCCCAGAATTTCTCTGGCCTGGGTAATGGCCGTCTGGAATTTGCCCATGCGGAGATTCAGCTCGACACTGCGGCGCTTCATCGGCAGGCCCGCCTTGCTGCCCAAAGCGCGAATGGCCTGCTCATTGACTTGCAGGGCATCGCCGGCAAGCTCTGGCGTAACGGCTGTTGCAGCAAGAATTTCCGCTTTAAGTGTCAGGCCCTCGGCTGAATTGGGCACCTGTTCAAGATAGCGGTTAATGTAAGTCAGGGCGCGGGAAGGGTCGCGCTTTTCAAAAAAATCTTTGGCCTGTTTGAGAAGGCTTGATCGCTGTGTGGTCGTCTGCCAGTAACGAAGGGCAAAGACGCCGGGCACACTCACGCCCAGAATCAGCGACATCAGAATCAGGGCTTTAACATTTAACCGCCGTGATTTTGAAGACTTACGATCGCGCTTCGATTCCGCTTGGCTCGTCGGGGTGGGATTCTTGGAACTCATTGGCCGGCAAACCTCTGATATTTTGATAAGCCTCTACCAGACATTAATTTACATTCTGTCTGTCAGGCGATGCACTGCCCCTTCAGTCGAGCTTTAATCGATCGTGTCCGGGCCTCTGAAAAGCTGGTCTTTCTCTGGAATTGGCTACCCAATGAGTCTGACACCAACTACTACTTATTCTACGACCTAAATGCAGAATATGACTAGTGAAGGCCAAAATATGTTGATTAAGCCCATCATCAGGAAATGAGAAACAATCACTTATAGCGATTCTAAGTCTATTATAATAATTGACTTAGAAACAGCTCGGCTTTATTATTCGTTTTTAGCGGGTGTTGTTCCGACACCTTCACGAAATTCATCGACAGCGTTGTTAAAATCTTTCTCGGGCGGAATTTGGCTTCGTTCCGGCTGGCTTGCCGCATCGGCATTTTTAGGAACAAGTCGCACTTTATCCTTGAGGATTTCCAGCTTAGCGATTTTCTTGAGTAATCCGACAATCTTTGGATCGCTGTTAAGATCTTTGGCCAGATTTTCCTTACCGAGCTGCATCATGATATTTCCGTCAAGCTCTTTACCTGATCCGGCCTTCAGCCGCTTCAAATGAACATCAAGAAAGCCCTGGCTGGTGATTTCGGCCGTCATTTCGGCTTCACCGTTTAAGTATTTACCACGCAGGCGTTTTAATTGGGTGGTGATCCGGTCCAGCGGAATTGAGACTTCGCCTTTGATCAGATCAGGCTCGAAGTCGATATAGACCAGGCCATTAAGCTCAGGCTTGCCGTTAATCAGTTGATTGACTTCGAGTTCCGACAGCTCAAGCGGCTGCTTCGGCGGGTTATCTGTTTGCATGGCTTCGCTGTAATCATCGATGCGTTTTTCCAGCGCAGCCAGTTCTTCGGCGGTTGCAGCCGGCACAGCGGGAAACTTGCGGGGGGCATCTTCAGCAATACTCGCCACAGCCGTCACAAGCTGCTGCACACCCAGATAGACCATCAACCCGCCGCCGCCGATCATGAGCAGAAAACCGATAACAGAAAAGAGACAGCCGTAAAAGAAGCAGCCGCGCCCGCTTCTGCCATTTGCGCTGGGGCTGCCAAGATTGCTGACTGGTACATTCTGATAAGGGTCGTCGCTGTTCATCGGTTTGCCTGAGGTGCTTCCTGATGTGTGTCTGAGTCGGCTTACCAGATGTTATTCTACTTTAGCCACCTGAATATTGAGTCGTTTTTTCGAAAAAAAACGTTCTGGCAGAAATATTGTCTGCCATGGGCGAGCAGGTGGCCGGGGCTTAGTTTTTTGGCGGTGGTTTATTGATATTTGCCTGAATCAATCGATTGATTTCCTGATCATCCCTGAGATGAGACACTTGGTTCGGAGAGGCTGAATCGCTATTCGGGGCCTTGGAAGTTTGGCTCGAATCAGCGTGGGCGGCTGGTGATACAGGGATTTGATTGATTTTTTGATTTTTAGTTTTGTCATTTGTGCGTGTTTCAGCATTTTTGGTAGGTGCTGGAGTGGTGCCTGCTGCTGGCTTGTTCGGCGATTCGGCAGGCTTGCCGACATCAGGATTCACGGTCTTTTGCACTTGAACGCCCGGGGCAATGCACTGCGGCTTTTCTTCCTGTGCCTGCCCGGTGCTCATTCCGGGCTTTGATGATGACTGATCCGGCCGGTCGGCATTTTCGGGTTCGTGGCTGGTTTCCGGCAGTTTGCTTTCATAGAGATGATTCATATACTTGCGGATATTGCTGGCATATCCGGCCGAGATGCGGCCTGTGATTTTGAGTATTGCAGGAAATTTCGGCTTTTTATTTTTTCTCTTTACCGATGTCGGTTTATGTTCCAGATCTGTCGGATCGGGCTCGGTGAGATTGGGCTGAGCGGTTTCAGACGATTCGTTAGGAGCATTGATACGAGCCATGACATCGCTGTAATCTTTTGACTTGTGTTCCTGATTCACCAGCTTGTCGTTGGCCCGAATCCATTCCTTTTTCAGCTTTTGTCTGGTGGCGTATGTCCGAAGCCATTCGCGACTGACCTGCGCATGCAAGTCCGTCAGGAGGGTATTGCCGACCCGGAAGCTACGGGACGTTCGGGTGAGCTCATCGCACTGATGATTGAATCTTTTGGTAAGTTCTTTGGCTTGTGCCTCATATTTATCGATGTATTTGCGTGCTGAACTCATGATGTATTGGCGACATTCGTCGGGGTCCATATCAATATGAAGATAGTGGGCGTATTTGGCAAAAGAGTTTTTGTCGGCAATGGCCCGGGAATTTTTAATCCAGCTTTTGACGGTGGCTTCCGGATTGGTCTGACAGACGATGAATCGGCAGATGATGCTGCGGCACTCGGCTGAGGCGAACTGGATGCGTGGATCAAGCCCGAGCGACTTTATGGCCTCGAGCATGGTTTCAAGTGTTGGGCCGGAGGGCATGGCTTCAAAATATTCAAGAACGGTTCGCCAGATGGACACCAGATGCTGGGCTCCGTAGTGGTTGGAGAGCATCAGATACATGCCTGAATCGGGGTTTTTATGCCAGGCCTTCAGGGCATATTCAAACTGGTGCTGGGCCTCGCGGCAGCAGATCATATAGACGTCCTGCACGACCAGCCTGTCGAGCACATCCTTCCGACTTGTGAGAAACTCCAGAGTCTCGTCGGAGTATTCAATACTTTGCTCAACAAATTCGGCCATGCTGACGTGTGACATGATCCGTATCCCCTGCCCCATAGGCTTCGCCCGAATGCCCTGACGACATCCGAATCATCCTACATATGGGATTTTCGGCCCTGGCCACCCTTCCCGATTATAAAACGACCTTAAAAAGGCATTGTTTCTGGTAATTATTGATTATTTTACGGGTTGGATAAGATGGATAATTTGACTTGGGCATTGATAGCATAATGAAGAAAGCGGGATAGTGATTAAACTCCATTCATTCAGAAAACCGGATATTTCTTTCTCTTTGCTGCTTTTTAGCCGCAATTCCACGACAACAGGCTAACCCGAAGCGCAAGCGAGGGAATTATTCTGAGCAATATATCTGATTTCTTATCCCTCGCTAGCGCTTCGGGTTAGCCTTGTTTTTATTAATATGAACTGGGAAAATTCCCAAAAGTCATGTCAACTCCGGTTTTCTTTCTGAATTGAGTTTAAGTAATGTAGCTGGGTAGAAATTGAATCTTATAAAAAGAAACGGAGGGCCTGTAAATGAATCACAGGCCCCCCGTCCCCTTCTCCGTACTAGTCCCATTGCGAGGATCCAGTTAAATATATCGGGAGAAACCATCCTTTATCTAAAGTAAAAAGTTTTTATAAAGCATATTTGTGTCATGATAACGTCAAACATTGAAGAACAGGTGTCAGATGCATGTTTATTTAGCTTATTGTTTTAGTAAGAATAATGTTTCATTGAAAAAAGGGCTTGCGCGGAAACAGGCGAAAACGACGGGTGTATTGTTGGTGGCGAACTGAAAAAATCTCTTGTTATGTTCGGCGGGATTCAATGACATCGCCCCCGGTCTCCATGAAAGCCATTTTGGGGCGGGCTCTCACAAAGTCCGGGGGCGTCGAGGTCATCGAACGGTTGATCAGGCTGATATCAGAATCAATTGAATCATCAACCAGCCTATTATCGGGCCCTGATGCAGGGCCCTTGAAAAATCACTTTCTGACTGGCGGTTTTGGCGTGGCCCTGGCGGCGACACGCTTGGCAGCGGCAGCCTTTTGAGCAGCCAGCCGAGCCGCAGCGGCGGCCTTCTGGGCAGCCTGGCGGGCGGCTCGCTGCTGGGCAGCCGTCAGCCTGACGGGCGGCTTCAGCGTGGAAGTGGTTCCACCCGTTGTGCCGGTGCTTGTTCCAGTGCCAGTGCCGGCATTCATCGTCGAAGAACCACCTGTGCCAGAGCCCGTTGAGCCGCTGGCTGGTCCGCCGTTGCCGGCTGGTGGTGTTGATGTGTTGCCCGTGCCAGTGCCGGTGCCTGTTCCAGTACCAGTGCCTGTACCCGTACCCGTACCTGTTCCGGTGCCGGTGCCTGTACCAGTGCCGGTACCCGTGCCACCATTGCCTGGGC
>JBILGL010000465.1:0-4052 GCA_044351075.1 Isosphaeraceae bacterium
GCGAACCAGTCCAATCCGTCTGAATTTTTCCAAAATAGCTTTTTACCAGTCCGGCACTGTCGAGTAGAAGAGACTTTACGACCTCAGACTTGTCTGCGTCGGCTGTGTTGACTGGTACAACCTCAATTTCCGGCTCTTTTGCATCGGTAGTCACCTGGACCGTCAAAGCAATACCCGGGAAACGGTGCGAAATCTGATGTCGTACTGATTCCCCAATGAGTGCAGCTCTCAGATCGGCAACCTGCTTCTGCGCTTCAGGAGCGTCAGTAGCGGCATCATTTACCACCCGATAAACAACTTGCCACCCCTTGCCATCGCCAATACCAGATGTATGAGCAAGTAAGGCCTGGGGTATCTCAGCATTCAAGTCGTTAATAAGCTGCTGGCGGCTACCAGTTGGTGATTTGATGGAGATCGTTGGCTTTTCGGCATTGGCATCCGTTTTAAATTCAACCATCAGGCCCGGAAAGATCGACTCAAGCTCGTGACGAATCTCTTTACGACGCTCTTCATCAGTCGGTGCGAAACCGGCAGTGCTGGCTGTGAGCGTCGCTGACCAACCCGTCAATGGAGCCTTTTCGCCACTATGGCCATGATCACCATGCCCACCATGATGCCCACCAATACCGAGAGCGGCCAATCGAGAAGCTCGTTCATCCTTTTCTTCGGCCAATCGAGTCGCTGTTGCCTCAAGAATGGCTTTTAATCGATCTTCGTCAGAATAAATCCCCTGGAAGACCTGCTTGGAGAACATCACTTTCTCAAAAAGCTTCTTATCAACAAAGCTCTTGCCATTACCGGCAGCCTGAAGCCCATGACAGCCCCAGCACTCCAGCCGTTCCTTGGTATATCCAAGGAAAAGTTCACGGCCGCGAAGTACGGAATCATTTGTTGAAGCTACCCGCGGAACTGGCGGGTTAAAAATCTGAGATTCAGCATTATTCCACTTCTCGGCGACCATTTTCGCCGTTTCCATGGCCGGCTGATAGATCTTGGAGTTGGAAGGCGTTTCAAACCACTGATTGGTCGATGGCCCAGTCTCCTGACTGATTTGCTCATCCCATGCACCATCAGAAACGTCCTGGGCAATGAGCAGTTCCGTCTCACCACGAATTGAAAGGAAGACGACATAATCAATCACCTGCTCAATTTCGGCAGGTGTCATCAGTGCTTCAAATCCCGGCATGGAAGTACCGTGAAGACCATAATTGATTGTCTTCCAGAGATCTTCGCGGGACGGTTTCGCGCCGGCAGCCGTCGAAGTGAACTTGTAAAGCCCCTTACGATAGTCACGAGGGCGAGGATAAAGGTAGTCAGCTGTTGGCCCATTGCCATCACCGCTCACACCATGACAATGCAGACAGTGCTTGCGATACAGGCCATAACCACCACCAATCTGACTCTTTCCGTCAGACGTCTGAAGCGCAACGGCATGCGGTTCAGTTTCACCTTTTTCAATCGCAAAGTTAGCGA
The DNA here is from genome assembly GCA_044351075.1 of Isosphaeraceae bacterium. GTDB lineage: Bacteria > Planctomycetota > Planctomycetia > Isosphaerales > Isosphaeraceae > QWQI01. Next base: position 1,474 of record JBILGL010000465.1, read on the forward strand.
GATAATAGCCGCCATTCTTCAGCCCCAACCCATCCGGAACCTTGATTTCGCGGGGAGAAGGTCCATAAAGTTCAGACAGGGCCCGAACAACGGCGTCCTGCTTCTTTTGATCCGTCATCTCCCGGACCGGTTTCGACAATGAGTAGCTCAGCGAATAATTTTCGCTACCACACCCCGAGACCAACAGTACCAAAAATCCTGTCAGATAGTACGCAAGATTATGATTCACCGTCACGAACCTCCAGATCGTATGCCCATTACCCGGGAAGCACTGAGCATTTATTTAGTTCGATCTTCTTCGTATTCCTCAAAATCGGCAGAAGAACAGGTATTGATTATATTTTAGTTGCTGTTATCCAACCCCTCAAGCGGAATTGAGGGTTTCAGCAATTTCTTCATTTCTGAAATTACTGAAATTTGCGAAACTCCAGTAATTTCAAAAAATAAACCCGTAACAAAGTGTTACGGGTCAGGTATTTCACTTCGATGGCGTAGCCAGACGCCGACGCGACCTGAGCTTATCAAGGTCGGTCAGCCGGGCACTAATTTCCGAATCGTTCCGAGCGCTTCGGGCTTTGACCGTTGCCATTTCCTGATCGATCTGGGCGGCATTCAGAGTTGAAACATCAATGGCACGGTTCGTCAGAATCACCACCAGATTATCGCGAATCTGAAGGAATCCGCCATCAATATAATAACTTCGCGAGGCACCAGTCGTTTTCACACGAAACGAGCCATAGCCAAGCCTGGCGATGACCGGATCGTGATTCCGCGCAATACCGTATTCTCCATCCGGTAGCGGTACGATCACAGAACTGACCCACTCGTCAACCACAATTCGTTCAGGAGTAACAACCTGACAACGGATCGGCAAGTCCGCCGATGGTGATGTATCTTTACTATTATCAGATAAACCGCTGGACATTGTGCAACTCCTGATCGCTATGGTTTAGAGAAATTGCACCCAATCAGCGGGCCATCTTCTTCGCCGCTTCGGCTGCCTGTTCGATCGCACCCACATAGAGGAATGCGCTCTCTGGCAGATGGTCCCACTTGCCTTCACAGATCTCACGGAAGCTGCGAATCGTTTCAGGCAGCGGCGTGTATTCGCCCGGCTTGTTCGTGAACACCTCAGCAACGATAAACGGCTGGGAGAGGAAACGCTCAATACGACGGGCGCGATGCACAATCAGCTTATCTTCTTCAGAAAGCTCATCAACACCGAGAATCGCAATGATGTCGCGAAGTTCACGATATCGCTGAAGAATCGACTGTACCCGGCGAGCAACTGCGTAATGCTCTTCACCAACATACTGAGGGTCCAGAATACGTGAGGAACTGCCAAGCGGATCGACCGCCGGGTAAATTCCCTTCTCAGCGATTGAACGCTGAAGCACGATAAAGGCGTCGAGAAAGCCGAAGGTCGTCGCAGGTGCAGGGTCCGTTAAGTCGTCAGCCGGCACGTAAACGGCCTGTACTGAGGTAATCGCACCCTTCTTTGTTGAGGTAATCCGCTCCTGCAGCGCACCCATCTCGGTCGCCAGGGTTGGCTGATAACCTACGTTGGAAGGCATACGCCCCAGAAGGGCAGACACTTCTGAACCTGCCTGGCTGAAACGGAAAATGTTATCAACGAACAGTAGCGTGTCGGCACCGGTCGAATCACGGAACCATTCGGCCGTTGAGAGGGCCGAAAGAGCCACGCGAAGACGTGCGCCAGGTGGCTCGTTCATCTGGCCGAAGTACATCACCGTCGAATCGATAACTGACTTGCCAGTCGTACCGATCTTTGTTTCCTGCATTTCCAGCCAGAGGTCGTTGCCTTCACGCGTCCGCTCGCCGACGCCGGCAAAAACAGCATACCCAGAGTGGACCTTGGCAATACGGGCAATCAGCTCAGTTAAAATAACCGTTTTGCCCAGACCGGCACCACCGAAAAGACCAATCTTGCCACCGCGGACAAACGGTGTCAGCAGGTCAACCACCTTGATGCCCGTTTCAAAGACTTCCGTCTTAGGCGAAAGTTCATCAAACTCTGGCGGATCACGGTGAATCGGCCATTTCTCATCGGCCTTCACCGGACCACGTCCATCAATCGGCTCACCCAGAAGATTAAAGACGCGAGAGAGAGTCGCCTTACCAACCGGTACCGAAACCGGCGCACCAGTGTCGGTCACCGCCATGCCACGCACCAGGCCATCCGTCGAACCCAGCGCAACACAGCGAACGCGATTCCCACCCAGTTGCTGCTGAACTTCACCCGTCAGGCTGATCTTCACACCCTTTTCTTCAGACTCAATGCGAAGGGCGTTGTAAATATCCGGCAGGTGACCGTGGTCAAATTCAGCGTCGAATGTCGAGCCGATCACCTGAATGATCTTGCCTGTTGCTGTTGCCATCTCTTCTTATCCTTCCGGCGAATGTCGAATATGAATCTCGGAAATCTCAGATTAATGTTTGACTCAATATCACCACGATCACTCAAGGGCGGCAACCGCACCGATAATTTCGGAGAGCTCGCGGGTGATCTGTGACTGGCGGGCCCGGTTGTAAAGCCGCGAAAGTGTCTTGATCATGTC
>JBILGL010000544.1:0-3295 GCA_044351075.1 Isosphaeraceae bacterium
CCACCATACGCGAAATCTGCTCACTCACGGCCGCATCCAGAAAACATTTGAAAAGCCGCACCTTGAAGGAAACCGGTACGATCTCTTCCAGAATGCTCACAGCGTCCGGTAAGAATGCATAAGCAACCGAAGACGATTTTTGCTTTACTTCGGCTTCATTTTTCTTGCTTCTTGAAGTCGTTTCAAGCGAGCCAACATCCTTGGTGGACATAGGTAGGAGTGAACTTACAACCGCTTCTTGCCGAGCTACTGAAATAAATCGTGTGTAGGCAACATCAACGCGGTCAATCTTGCCCTCAGTAAACAGCTTGATGTAGCGATCAGCAAGCTCTTCGACTTCCGTGAACTGAGGGCGATCCTCAAAATTCGTAAAAGTCTTGTCCGGCTTGATGCCCTGAAACCGCAGGAAATTGATACCACGCTTGCCAGCGACTTCCAGATGCGTTTTTACACCGGCCAGCTCGTTTTCCTGACGAGTTCTTACACCCTGACGCAGCACGTTGGCGTTGTAACCACCTGCCAGGCCACGATTACTGGTGAGAATCAGCAGCATCGCATTGGCTGGTTTCGGGCGTGACTCCAGCAGCGGATGACGAACTTCCACTTCAGAACTGCTGAGATCCTGAACCAGCTCGGCAATTTTCTTGGTGTAGGCGTCGGCTTCAGTCGCTCGGTCGAGCGCTTTCTTGAAGCGGGCGGTGGCAATGAGCTCCATCGTCCGCGTGATTTTCTTGATGTTTTGAACTGCCTTACGGCGTTCAACAATCGCACGGGCCTTGGCCATTTCAGTTCAATCTCAGGTCTTGTTGAGTCAGAGGAGAAGAACAAGCCGGGCTCTATGCCCGGCCTCCCGTTGCTTTATTACTTACCAGCGCCCACCAATGATTCACCAGGAGCCTTCATAGACTTGGTGAAATCGGTGTTAAAATCTTCCAGCGCCGTCTTGAGACCGCTCAGCACTTCGGGGCTAAGCTTCTGTTCCTTGGAGAGAAGGTTACGGACTTCCGATCGCTGCTCGCGAACAAACTGAAGGAAGCCCTTCTCCCATTCGCGAACTTTGTTCACCGGAACATTATCCAGATAGCCTTCCGTACCGGCGTAGATCACCATGACCTGGTCAACAACGTTGAGCGGCTCATAAAGTGGCTGTTTAAGCAACTCGACCATACGATAACCACGATCAAGCTGAAGCTGAGTCGCCTTGTCAAGCTCTGTACCCAGCTGCGCGAAAGCTTCAAGCTCGCGGAATGCAGCAAGGTCAAGACGAAGACCACCGGCAACCTTCTTCATCGCGTTAATCTGGGCTTTGCCACCCACGCGACTGACCGAAATACCGACGTCGATCGCCGGACGAACGCCAGCAAAGAAGAGGTTCGGCTGAAGATAAATCTGGCCATCGGTGATCGAAATCACATTGGTCGGAATGTAAGCCGAAACTTCGCCTTCAAGTGTTTCAATCACGGGCAGTGCCGTCAGCGAACCACCAGAGGTGTCCGTCTTGGCCACAACGTGACCATCGGCATACGAGGCTTTCAGGTCGTGTGTGGCTTCTTCGTGACCGGGAACACCGATATAAACCTTGCCATTCACGCCTGACTTTTCATCAATCGGTGATTTGTCGGAATCAGACCGCTTTTTGATGATCACATACTTGTTCGCCAACTTGGCAGATCGTTCCAGAAGGCGGCTGTGCGCGTAGAAAACGTCGCCAGGGAAGGCTTCACGGCCCGGTGGACGACGCAGCAGCAGAGAAAGTTCGCGATAGGCAACAGCCTGCTTTGAGAGATCGTCATACACGCAGAGGGTCGGCATACCCTTTTCGTACATGAAATATTCAGCCATCGCACAGCCGGCATAGGGAGCGATATACTGAAGCGGTGCTGGGTCCGAGGCACCGGCAGCCACGACGATGGTGTAATCCATTGCACCATAACGCGTCAGGATATCAACCAGGCTGGCTGTTGTTGATTCTTTCTGAGCCACGGCGACATAAACACAGATCGTTCCCTGACCCTTCTGGTTCAGGATGGCGTCAATCGCGATGGCAGTCTTACCGGTCTTTCGGTCACCACGGCCAATCGGCGTCATGGCATCAATGGCCTTGATACCCGTCTGAAGTGGTTCATCGACCGGCTGACGATCGGCAATACCCGGAGCTGTTGACTCAACCAGTCGAGAATATGGCGTGACGATCGGACCTTTGTTATCAATGGGCTCACCCAGCGGGTTAACAACGCGGCCGACCATCGCTTCACCAACTGGCACACGTAGAAGCTGAGAAGTGGCCGTAACCGTTTCACCTTCGTGAATCTGCTTGTAATCACCGAGGATGATCACACCCACGGAAGATTCTTCAAGGTTGAAAGCCAGTCCCCGGACGCCGTTCTGGAACGTGACCATCTCACCGGTCATCACACCCGAAAGGCCATGAACACGAGCAATACCATCACCAACCTCAACGACCTGGCCAACCTCGGTTCTGGTCGTCTGAGCCTGGAACTGCTCGATCTCACGCTGAAGTATGGAGCTGATCTCGTCGGCTCTGAATTTCATGGATTTTTCCTTGCAACAAGTTATTGCGAAGCTGCGCGAGCCGGCTTCGAATCGAAGAATCAAACTGCTGATCGCCGATTCGAATCACCAGGCCACCAATGAGACTGGGATCTACGACGTAATTGATTTGTGGAACAAGACCAATCCGGTCCTGTAGTTGTTTAACAAGTGACTCATGCTGCTCATCGGAAAGCTTGGATGCTACTGTGACAGTAACCCGGCAACGCCCCAGCAGCTTGTCAGAATCAGTGGTCAAACGATCTGTAAGAGCAGGAAATAGATCCATGCGACCGCGGGCACTGAGAACTCTCAGAAGATTCAGCACCAGATCATGAACGCGGCCTGAGAACGATTTGATTATCAAAGCGTCGGCCTGATCGGTCGATGATGAGCATAATCCGCGAAGAAATGTGGGATTCTGACTGAAAATGCCAGCAATCCCCTGAACTTCTTCGACAACCTGGGCCAAAACACCCTTAGCCTGGGCAGCATTCAATATCGCTTCGCTGTAAACCCGTGAGAGCTGAACCTGGGTCTCATCGAAAACGGTCGGAACTTGTGCTGATTCGGTCGCAACAGACATAATCAGCCCCCTGTTGAAGTGCTGAAACCAAATGCGGAACGGTCAGGCATTTCATTCACAGCCAGATCAACCATACGCTTCTGATCTTCAGCCGTCAGATTCTTCTGAAGTACCTTGCCGGCCACCTGCACGGAAACATCCGCAGCCTTGGACCAGATC
>JBILGL010000197.1:0-7352 GCA_044351075.1 Isosphaeraceae bacterium
TGGAAATGACGAACTTTGATGTGCCTGATTTGAGCCGGTCCTCCACGTCTTTGCGAATTTCGCGTGAGAGTGAGCCGTGGTGCAGGTCGATCTCGGCATCATTCAGCCCCTTGCGGCGAAGCTGTTCGCGCAGGAGAAAGCAGAGTCGCTCGGCCATGGGCCGAGTGTTGGTGAAGATCACTGACGAATCAAACTTCTCCATGGCCCGCGCCATGAATTCCACTAGCCTTTGCAAAACGAGCGGGCGATAGGCGGATTCATCAGGCTGAATGACCGACTGCACATCGAGCGTGAGCGTTCCGGCGAGGCTGGAATGGGCATCGGGCTCAACGATCTGGCAAGTTCGGCCGGGTCCTACAAGGAAGCTGGCGATTAAGCCAGAGGGGCGGCAGGTGGCTGAAATGCCGATGCGCTGAAGGGGGAGGGCGGTGATTGATTCGAGACGTTCGAGGGTAAGGGTGAGGTCAGCGCCTCGTTTATTGGGTGCGAGGCTGTGAATTTCGTCGATGATGACGGTTCGAACATTTCGGAACGACTCAGCCCATGGTTTTTGGGTGAGGAGGATGGAGAGGCTTTCGGGTGTGGTGACGAGAATATCCGGCGGGCACTTGCGCAGCTTTTGCCGGCAGTGGGGCGAGGTGTCGCCGGTGCGGGCGGCGGCCAGTCGTTTTTTCTCAGCCTTGCCCCCCTGCCCGACCTCTTTGAAAAGCTGGTTGAGGCTTTTTTCAATGTCGTTACAAAGGCTTTTCTGGGGCGAAATGTAAATACAGCGAACAGGGCCTGATGCTGGGGTATCAGCTTCGGTGGATTCACCGAATAGGGAATCGATGATCGGCAAAAAGCCGGCAAGCGTTTTGCCGGTGCCGGTGGGCGAGATGATCAGGCAATTTTCGCCACGGCGAATCACGGGCCAGGCATCGGCCTGAATAGGTGTCGGCCCGTATGGGAAACGGGTGGAGAACCAGGCAAGCAGAGGCAGGTGGCTGATCAGATCAGGCCGATCAAAAAGGCTAAGACTTCCCTGTTCCATGGTTTGCCGCTTGAAATTCAGCCAGATCGACCTGGGCATGGGTGATGGGCTGAAAAGGCTCCTGCAAAAATTCGCATGAAAATAATATACTAAAGTTGATACGTTCTGACAGCAATTCAAATGAACGATCTGAAATTCCGCCCCCACTGCTGAAATACCGGCACCAATGCGAACCGCCACTGAAGATGGGCAGGCTTTCGAAAAGCAAGACCGGCCATGGCTGAACGTGGTTTTGTTTGAGCCTGAGATTGCGCTCAATACGGGAACGATTGGCCGGTCGAGCCTGGCAATGGCTGCGAAGCTCTGGCTGGTGCGGCCGCTGGGCTTTCGTCTGGATGAGAAAAATCTGAAACGGTCGGGGCTTGATTACTGGAAAGATGTGGATGTGGAAGTGGTGGATGATTATGCGGCTGCGCTGGCGGCTATTGGCGAGACTCGAACGTGGCTGATGACAACCAAGGGGCAGATGCACCACTGGGATGCCTGCTATGAAACGGGCGACACACTGGTCTTCGGGCCTGAATCGCGAGGCCTGCCGGGCTGGCTGCTTGAGACACGGCCAAGGGCCGACTGGCTGCGAATACCGATGATGGGCGAGACGCGAAGCCTGAACCTGGCCAATGCAGCCACGGTAGCGATGTATGAAGCGGCGAGGCAAATCAGGCCGGAAGGGCTGATGAAGGCGGAATTTCGGCGATCAATGCCAATTTGAGTTAGCACAAACATGAAGAACTTCAAGCCGGGAGAGAGTCGGGCATGAGCAGAAACACGCTGGGCATATTGATGTTTGTGCTTTTGACGGCGGGGATTTTTGCCGTTTTCGCGATTTTTGGCGAAAAGCCTCTGCCGAAGGTGGATCCAGCCATTTCCGCCGAGCAGAGTCGATCGAAAAAGGTCGAGCCCACGCCCCTGGAATTCAGGAACACGGCCGCTGATGTGCATTACATGGGTGATAAGAGCTGCGAAAACTGCCACTTCAATGAAACGGAGTCGTTTCGCAAACATCCGATGAGCCACTCTGTGGGCGACATGGCGAAACTGGAATTGAAGCCGCCCACCGAGAAGCTCAAGCATAAAAACATGGTTTATTCTGTCGAGCGAAAAGGCGACAAGGTCTTTCATGTCGTCGAAGAAACCGATTCGACCGGCAAGAGCATCAGGCGGGAATCAGAGGCCATTCAATTCATGGGTTCTGGCCGACGCGGGCTGACATTTCTGCTGAATAATGGTGGCAAGCTGCTCCAATCACCGATTGCCTGGTATGCCGAGACTCAGAAATATGACATCGCACCCGGATTCACGATGAACAATGATTTTTTTGATCGTGAATCGCTTCGCAATTGTTATTTTTGCCATACGAATCATGTTGAGAAAGAGATAGACGACGAGCCCGGCCGAATGCACGCTGCCGTGATTGGCTGCGAGCGATGCCATGGTCCGGGAGAGCTGCACCTGAATAGTCAGGAGAAAACCGGCAATATCGACCTTTCGATCGTCAATCCAGCCAGACTGACACCGAAGCGTCGTGATCAGGTCTGCTATCAATGCCATTTGCAGCTTGACGTCAGAGAGAATATCGAAGGCAAGAGTATCGCCGATTATCGACCGGGGCAGGATCTGGAAAACTACATCCGCCGCTCAAGCAATGCCGCCGCTGATCCCTTCAGCCGATTCAAATCTTCCAGCCACGTCAATCAGATGGAGCTGAGCACCTGCTTTGAGAAGAGCGATGGCAAGATGGGCTGTGTCACCTGCCACAACCCACACGACTGGCCTGAAGAATCAAAGAAGATTTCTTATTACCGCAACAAATGCCTGGAATGCCACACCCGGCCCGATCCCTGTGCCCTGCCCGCCGTTTCCCGGCTGGCGAAAAGCCCTGACAATAATTGCATGCAGTGCCACATGCCCCGCAAAGCAGCCGTGGATAAAGCCCATACGGCCCTGACAGATCACTCATTGAAACGTCAGGCGCCGGAATGACCCAAAGCCTGCGCCACCACCCTGCCCCATCAGGCTGATCTGCAATCGATCAGAGTTGATGTGTCTCGCTTTGTTCTGACAGATTGACACCCGGCCCGCAACTTACCTAGTATTTACATCAATGCAATCTCAAAAGTCGCGTGAAATCTGAAAATCTGGTACACGATTCGTTGAGCCTGACACCCTGATTCAACCTTGAGAGGAATTCAATGAGGATCGCCCTGGATGCCATGGGTGGCGATTACGCCCCGGGCCCGATCGTGGCTGGTGCCGTTCAGGCCGTTATTGAGCTGCCTGATCTGGTGGTTCATCTTGTTGGTCAGGAAGAGAAGATTATCGCCGAGCTGAACCGGCTGGCGGAATCAGGCGTGGCTGTGCCGCGTGACCGACTGCCGATCGTGCATGCGGCGGATGTGGTCGGCATGGAAGACAAGCCGGTTGAGGCCCTTCGTTCCAAGCGAGACAATTCTATTGCCAAAACCTGGGGCCTGATGGCTACCGGTCAGGCTGAAGCCGTGGTTTCAGCCGGAAACACGGGTGCCATGGTGGCATCGGGCCTGTTTAATGCCAAGATGTTTCTGCCCGGTGTGCGTCGGCCGGGCATCGCCGCGATTTTCCCTTCGAAACAAGGGCCAGTGGTGCTGATCGACGTTGGTGCCAATATGGCCCCCAAGCCGGAAGATCTCTATCAATACGGTATCATGGGTGCGGTTTACGCGGAAAAAATTCTGGGTGTGACCGAGCCGAAGATTGGCCTTCTGAACGTGGGGGCTGAGGACGACAAAGGCAACGATCTGGTGCGTGCCACGCGTGAGCTTTTTTTGAATGGCCCACATGCCGGGCGATTCTGCGGCAATGTCGAAGGTCGCGATATTTACGAAGGTCATGCCCGGGTCGTCGTGACGGAAGGTTTCACGGGAAACATTTTGCTCAAGGGCGGCGAAGGCGCAGTGGAGTTTCTCTTCTCGGCCCTCAGGGAATGGATGGCCCGTCTGATTGTTGAGCTTCCACCTGAAGCGGCGGCCAAGGTGGCCGAGGGCATGAGCTCCGTCAAGCGGCGGTATGAATACAAGGAATTTGGTGGTGCGCCTCTGCTGGGCATTCGCGGGGCCTGTATCATCTGCCACGGCAGCTCTGACGACCGGGCCATTCGCAACGCCATTCGGGTGGCGGCAAATATTGGCAAGTCAGGCGTGAATGATGCGATTGTTGCGATGATCAATCAGACGTCGGGCGGTGAAGCAAGCTGATCGTCATTGAGTCAGGAAGATCGAGAAATGTCAGAATCAGGTGGCAAAACAGCCTTTCTATTCCCCGGCCAGGGGGCCCAGTTTGTCGGCATGGGCAAAGAGCTCTATGCCGAATTACCGGCGGCCCGTGCACTTTTCGACCGCGCAGGCGAGATCCTTGGCTTTGACTTGAAGCAGCTCTGCTTTGAAGGACCGGCTGAAGCACTGGAAGCAACGGATGTCAGCCAGCCGGCCATTCTGGTGGCGAGTCTGGCCGCACTTGAGAGCCTAAAAGCAACTCAGCCGGAAGTCGTGGCGGCTGTCAGTGGCGCAGCCGGCCTGAGCCTTGGCGAATATACGGCGCTGGTGCTGGCTGGATCGATGGATTTTGAAACGGCCCTGCAGGTGGTTCGCCAGCGAGGCCGGCTGATGCAGGAAGCGGCTGTGGCATCGCCCAGCGGGATGTCGAGCATTCTGGGGCTGGACGAGGCGAAAGTCGATGAGGTGCTGGCCAAAGTGGCCGATGCCGGGCGACTCTGGAAGGCAAATATGCTGGGCCCGGGCAATATTGTGGTTTCAGGCGATAAATCTGCACTGGCAGTGCTTGAGGGCCCTGCCCTTGAAGCCGGAGCGATGAAGGTGATTCCGCTGGCGGTGGCCGGTGCTTTTCACAGTGCTCTGATGAAGCCGGCCGACGACAAGCTGGCGGCCGTGCTGGCCGGGGCATCGATCAACAGTCCAACAATCCCGGTTTATGCCAATGTGGATGCCTCAATTCACACCACGCCGGACGAGATTCGCAGCCGACTGGTCAATCAGGTCACGGGCAGCGTGCTTTGGGAAGGCTGCATCCGGCGGATGATCGCCGATGGCTACACGAAGTTTTATGAAATTGGGCCGGGCCGCGTGCTGACGGGCTTGCTGAAACGTATTGACAGAAAAGTTCCATGTGAAACAATTCCGGCTCGCTGAAACAGGATTCAGGCAGTTCGGAAAGATTCAGGAAAAAGAATCATGGCGAAGGAAACGATTGGGTATAAGCCAACAAAAGTTGATTTATCAGGCCAGGTGGCTTTGGTCACGGGTGCCTCTCGTGGCATTGGCCGGGCGATTGCCCTGCACCTTTCGAGCTGCGGCGCGACGGTGGGCTGTGTCGCCACAAATAAAGAAAAGCTCGAAGCCGGCACGGTTGCAGAAATTCGTGCTGCCGGCGGCACGGCTGAGGCCTTTGCGGGCGATCTTTCCAAGGTGGAAGATGTCAACCGGATCATCAACGAAGCCGAGCAGACGCTGGGTAAGATTCACATTCTGGTGAATAATGCCGGCATCACACGTGACGACATTGCCTTTGCCATGGACGACACCAAGTGGAATGACGTGATTCAGACAAACTTGAATGGCGTCTTTTACTGCTGCCGCGCGGCGGCCCGGGTCATGATGCGTCAGCGATACGGGCGAATTGTGAACATCGCGAGCGTTTCGGGGATCATTGGCAATTTTGGCCAGGCGAATTATTCGGCGGCCAAGGCTGGGGTCATTGCCCTGACTCGGGTGCTGGCCAAGGAGCTTGCCGGTCGAAATGTCACAGCCAATGCTGTCGCTCCCGGCTTTATTGAGACGGACATGACGGCCGTTCTGAAAGATGAAATTAAGGAGAAGGCACTGGCGGTGATTCCACTCAAGCGGTTTGGGAAGCCGGAAGAGATTGCCGACGCCGTGGCATGGGTTGCCAGCCCGGGTGCCAGCTACCTTACCGGTCAGGTAATTGCTGTTGATGGCGGGATGTCTTACTGATCTTTCCCAAATTTTCTGGTCGAATGGTTTTAGTCTGTATGGACAATTTGCGGCCATGCTGATATTTTGACCGCTATCAGTGGTCTGTCAGGAATAAGACCCGGCCAGGTGATCAGGCAACGAAAAAAATTTCACGTGAAACATCGGTCCTCTGTTGGGCAGGTGAAACGATTCGAGAGGAGTTCGGTAGTGGCCAGCATTGAAAAGATTGAAGAACGCGTTAGAGAAATTGTCAGCGAACGCATGAATGTTGCAGCCGACCAGATTAGCCGTGAAGCTGTCTTTACGACCGACCTCGGCGCCGATTCGCTGGATCAGGTCGAGCTGGTGATGGAACTTGAAGAAGAATTCGGTATAACAATTCCCGACGACGCCGCTGAAAAGATTCAGACGGTCGGTCAGGCAATTGACTACATCGTTGCAAACCAGTCTGCATAAAAAAAATCAATAATGAATCGACGTGTTGTCATCACAGGCCTGGGCGTCGTCTCAGGCCTTGCTCATGATATCGATAATTTCTGGACGGGTCTGCTTGAGGGGCGTAGCGGCGTCAGCCACGTCGATCTATTCGATGTTTCCGCCTTCAAGGTCAGGTTTGCCGGACAGGTGCGAGATTTTCATCCTGATGTGCTTTTCGGGCCAAAGGAAGCTCGCCATCTCGATCGTTTTGTGCAATTTGCCCTGGCGGCCGGCGATCAGGCGGTGAAGGAAGCGGGCATCGATTTTTCGACGCTTGATTCCGACCGATGCGGCGTGATCATCGGCTCTGGCATTGGCGGGCTGAATGAGTTCGAAACGCAGCACCGCACCATGCTTGAACGTGGGCCATCGCGCATCAGCCCGTTCACCATCCCGAAGCTGATGGTGAATGCCGGCAGTGGGCATATCTCCATTCGATACGGCCTGACGGGCCCAGCCTCGGCCATTGCCACAGCGTGTGCCTCAGCCGCCAATGCCATTGGTGAATCGTTTCGCCTGATTCAGTCGGGCGTGACGGACGTGATGATCACTGGCGGCAGCGAAGCCGCCCTGACGCACATGGGTCTGGGCGGATTTGCAGCGATGCGGGCACTTTCCACCCGGAATGACGAGCCAACCCGTGCCAGCCGCCCCTTCGACAAAGACCGCGACGGCTTTGTGCTGTCCGAAGGTGCAGGGGTGCTGGTGCTGGAAGAAGCCAGCGTGGCGGCCAAGCGTGGTGCGGCCATTTACGGCGAAGTGCTGGGCTATGGCATGTCGGCCGATGGCACTCATATCACCGCGCCCGATGAAATGGGCAGGGGGGCGGCACGGGCCATGGCGGCCGCCCTGAAGGA